>DAINPX010000276.1:0-4736 GCA_036743235.1 Melioribacteraceae bacterium | reverse complement strand
GAGAGTTATTAATTGAACGAGCCATAAAATCGGTAATAAATCAAACTTATAATAATTGGGAACTGATTGTAGTAGATGACGGAAGCATTGATAATACATTCTTGATTGTAAAAAAATATATACAAAACCATAAAAATATAAGATATTTATTTCATAGTAATAAAAAACTTCCTTTATCGCTTAATACAGGTGTTTCAGCTTCATGTGGTAAATTTATTACATTTTTAGGCAGCGATGACGAATATAAGCCTGAACATTTGGAAAAAAGAGTTAATATTGTTGAAAATAACAATAATATTGATTTTGTACACGGCGGAGTAGAAATTATTGGAGACCCTTATGTTAAAGATAAGAACGATTTATCGAAACTTATACACTTAAACGATTGTACAATTGGCGGTACATTTTTTATAAAAAAAGACCTATTAATTAAACTAAACGGATTTAATAATTTAATATATAGTGAAGATAGCGAATTATTTGAACGAGCAAGTAATATTACAAAAATATTAAAAGTTGATTTTCCAACATATATTTATTATCGTGATACGACCGATAGCATTTGTAACACTATTTAAAATAAACACTTATGAAAAAAATTTTATATTTATTCTTTTTTGCCCAATTAACGTTTCTTTATGCACAAGATGAATATGTTGCCACAGCAGGTAATATAAAAATAACCAAACAAGAGTTTTTGGAAAGATACGAACTTTCTCCCGTAATAGGAAAAGAAAATATTAGAAATGAAACAGGGGCAAAGTATTCACTTTTGTATAGTATAATTGCCGAAAAACTTTGGGCTTTGGAAGCAGAAAAAAATAAACTGGATACATCCAAATCGGTTTATGCCCCTTTAAGTATTATTGAAAAACTTTATATAAAAGATGCCCTTTACAAAAAGGAAATAACCGATAAAATTACCATTACCGAAAAAGAAATAAATGATGCGGTTAAAAAATATGTTAGAAAACTTAAAGTTAAATATATATTTTCTGCCGAAGAAAAAGATATTAATAATAAATACTATTTACTGCAAAAAGGTTATTCTTTCGATTCCTTGTATATAAAAAATATTGAAAACGATAATACTAAAGAAATTGAATTTGGCATACTTGAAGAAGAAGTTGAAGACGAAATTTTTAAATTAACCGTAGGCGGAATTACTAAACCGATTTTTTGGAATGACGGATATTATATTTTTTATTTGGAAAGTGAAAGCCGACAATTGTTTATAGATACAAAAGGAAAAAACAACACAATAGATATTATTAAAAAGAAAATTACCGAGCGAAAAGCAGATATTTTGCGTAAAAATTGTACTGCAAAATTATTAAAAAATGTTAGAGCCAAAAGCGACAAAAAAATAATAGATTTACTGGCACAAAATACTTTTGAACTGTTAAAAAATAAAACCGCAAGCCAAGATAGTAACGGTATTTATTATAATTTAACAGAAAAAGATGGGCTTTATTTAGAAATATACCTAAAAGAATATCTTGATAACGAATTTATTAAAATTAATAATAAATCCATAAATCTTGAAAAATTTATTGATGATTTAACATTTTTCGGCTTACGTTTTGATAGTAAAGATTTAAGAACAATAACAATTAAATTGAATCAAAAAGTTAAACAATTTATTGAAGACGAATTATTATTTCAAGAAGGCGTAAAACAAGGTTTACAGCATACACCCGAAGTTAAAAGACAAGTAAAAATGTGGAAAGATAATTATTTATTCCAAGTATTTAGAAGTAAAATTAACTACGAAAATTTTAATTCTTTTAAAGATTCATTAATTTCACAAAAAGAAGATATTAACTATTATAATAAAATTTATAATTATTTAGTTATAAATTTTGTTGATATTTCACAAGCAGAAGATATTTTTAACAATATAGAAAATAAAAATATTGAAGAGTTAAAAAAATATTACGATACATTCAATTCAATATTTATTGAAGAAAAAAATGAGAACGAAAATAATATAACTTTAGAAATTAAAGATGCTTTATTAACTTTAAAACCTAATGAAGTATATGGTCCTATAAACTTAAATACAGGTTATAAAATTATTAAATTGCTTGCTACAAAAGAAGATACCGTAAAAACAAAAATAACCGGCACTAAACAAATAGAAGAACTTGCCCAAAATATGGCAGGCGAAAAAATAGCAAAAACAACGGCAATTTGGGCTAAAAAATATGGGATTACCATAAACGATGAATATTTAAAATCATTAAAAGTTACTCGTATTAATTCTTATATTATTAAAATGTTCGGCTTTGGCGGAAGAATAGGTGCCGTTCCTATTACCCCCCCATTTTACAAATGGGTAGAAGAATACAAAAAACTTAAAGAAGATAGCTTGTAACACTAAAATACTTTGAAATTTAACTAACTTTATGTACGTTTATAAAATTATTAGTAAACCTTTTTGTTTTGGAAATAAAAAATGGAAATTACAATATCAGCAGAAATAGCATTTAGAACACTTATTAAGTCTAATATAATTACTTTTGCCAAAACAATAACCGAAAGTGATAACTTAGACAGTTGTTTTTGTGATAATGAGATAAATATTAATTCACATAATTTATTATTTTCGGTATTAGGGAATGAAATTAAAGATTATATCGGATATTTGAGTTTTTTTAATAGTTCGCTCGGAAATATGTTAGAAAATTTAGCAATGAGCATTGCTAGTTTGTTCTACCAAGTTTCACAAAAAGTTGGAGGGACCCTATACTACGAACAAGCTAGTTATATAGAAGAACTTATTAATACATATAATAACCGGAATACCCCAAGCGTAAATGATTATAATTTATTACGCATAATAAAACATAATAATCAGAAAATTGAAAATACACAAGACTGTAATTATTATTTATTGGATAAAGAAAAAGATGCACATTATTTAATTGTTTTTGATTATGAATTAAAAAATAAAAATTCAAGTTTTCTTAAAAAAAAACTATTAGAGCAATATGCCATTCTTTCAAATACATTAAGTACTCCTGCTGCAATATATTGCTATTTTGCTTCTGCATATAATAGATTCGACGAAGATAAAGAATGGGGGCAAAGTAGTGTCCGACAATTTTTTTCTGAAAAGGAATTATTAATTGGAAAAGATTTTTGGAATTTTGTTTGTAAATCTCATAATGGCTATGAAATTGTTATTGATGAATTTAGAAAAAACTCTTTATATTTAACTCAAGTATTAGATAAATATTTAGTTCGTTATAAATACTAAAAGACTCAATAATAAATAATAAACTTTTTGCATTATTTTCTATCTCCTCACCAGATTTTCATTTTTGTATTTTAGCTCATATACGGTTAGGCTATTACCTCCAATACCGTTTTTACCTTGCGATGTAACAAATAAATATTTACCGTCTTTACTTACATCCAGCCCAACGGGGTAACTATCGGCATCTATATAACAAACAATTTCGTACTTTTTAATGTTAACAACGGCAATTTTACTTTCGTTATTTATTGCGGCAAATAAATACTTTCCGTCATCGGTTACTTTTATTGTTCTAATCCCCTTACCTAAATATATCTCGTCCCAACTTGTGTAATTAAAATTTCCGTTTGTTAAACTATCAATTAAGTTATATATATTTGTTCGTTGAATAAAACCCAAATTTGTAACTGCCAAATAAATGTAATCATTATTTACCACAATATGTCTTACTTCCGGTTTCATACCGTATATATTACCTAAATATTTACTTTCCAATACATCAATTAAAGCCAACGAATTATTCATGGATTTGCCCAGAAAAACGTATTTTCCATCGGGCGAAAAAGCTGTGCCGCGTAAACAATCGCCACAAAGTTTATCTCTATCTATTTGTAAGTTATTGTTATTTTTTACTTCATACTTTTTATCAACAATAATATTTGCAACATATTTAAAACTATTTACATCTTCCGATGATACATCAATTATAGATGCAGTATTATCGCCCCAGTTTGTAACAATTATTTTTTCGGTTTCTTTTGAATATGTAATTACTTTTGGTAAAGGGGCTGTTGGCATAACCCTAACAATACTATCTTTTTCGGTATCTATAATACACAAAGCCGATGGATTAACTGCATTTTTATCGTAATCCCTTCTATAATATGTAACCCAAAAATATTTATTATTGTGGCTAAAACATCCCTCAACAGGCTTACCTTTAAAGAAATCAAAGTTTTTATTTTTTGTAGTAAATTTATAGTTATAGTAATTTGTATCTTTAAATAAATATTGATTTTTGGCATTAAATTCGTGTTTAATTACTTTTAACTTTTTTAGGGTATTTAAATCGTAAACAATTGTGCTAAATCCTTCCAGCGAGTTTACATAAACTTTATTTTTACTATCTAAAATATTTACCGATTTTGGAGAAAAAATATCTCTATCGTAAATACTTTGTTTGGTACTTGTAAAATTAGTTTTATTATGAAAGCGTTTTATTAACTTAATTGTAAAACTGCTATCCTTTGCAATAACCGTGGTATTAATTTGAGTAATTTTTTGAGAGTAAGATAAATTATATACACAAAATAATATAAGAAATAACTTAAAAAACTTATTCATATCTAATTTAATTGATTTTTATATAATGATGTTAAGCCCTTTAAATTAAATAAAGGGCTTAATAAAAGGATAATATTTTTACTGAGGAATTTTTATAAAACTATTTTCTTTTTTTATAGTTATGGTTAAC
>DAINPX010000275.1:0-4752 GCA_036743235.1 Melioribacteraceae bacterium | reverse complement strand
GCAAAAATGGACGTTGCAACATTAGACGAAGGGAAATCTATATATGTAAAAAACTGTGTTTCGTGTCATGCCAATGACGGCGGAGGTTTGGTAGGACCAAATTTAACCGATGATTATTGGATACACGGTGGCGGAATTAAAAATGTATTTTTAGTTATTAAAAACGGTGTACCCGCAAAAGGGATGATTGCTTGGCAAACTCAGTTAAGCCCTACTCAAATGCAGGCGGTTGCCAGTTACATAATTTCGTTACATGGTACTAACCCCGCTAACGGTAAACCGCCGGAAGGGGATAAATATATAGATCAAGATAGTTTACAAACCAAAATTTAGTTATGGAAAATAAAGAGAAGTTTAGAGACAGCTTAGCTACTGTTACTCAAGAAGGGAAACGAAAATGGATTTATCCTAAAAAACCGTCAGGTAAATTTTATACTGCACGTACAATTGTAGCAATATTTTTATTGGGTTTTTTATTTATTGTTCCCTTTATTAAAGTTAACGGTCATCCCATAATATTGTTAAACTTTTTGGAAAGGCATTTTATTATATTCGGTATTCCTTTTGGACCTCACGATTTCCATCTATTCGGTTTAACAATGATAGCCGTAATTGTATCGGTATTTTTATTTACGGTTGTTTACGGAAGAATTTTTTGCGGTTGGATATGCCCCCAGACCATATTTATGGAAATGGTTTTTAGAAAAATAGAGTATCTTATAGAAGGTGATTGGTTAAAGCAAAAGCAACTTGATAGTGCCCCTTTAACTAAATCTAAATTTATTAAAAAATTTAGTAAACATATAATTTTTTATGCAATTGCATTTATTATATCCAACTTTTTTTTGGCTTATATAATTGGAATGGATGAGCTAATAAAAATTATTACAGATCCAATAAGTAAACATGCTACCGGATTTTTTATCATGGTTTTGTTTTCCGGAGTGTTTTATTTTGTGTTTTCGCGGTTTAGAGAACAAGCGTGCACAATGGTTTGTCCATACGGAAGGTTGCAAGGTGTAATGTTAGACCAAAACAGCGTTGTAATTGCATACGATTTTAATCGCGGAGAAGTAAGAGGTAAAATAAAAAAAGGGGAAGAAAGAACTAACGGCAATTGTATTGATTGCGGTATGTGTGTTGATGTTTGCCCAACAGGTATTGATATACGCAACGGCACACAGCTTGAGTGTGTTAACTGCACGGCTTGTATTGATGCTTGCGATACCGTTATGGAAAAAGTAAACTTTCCTAAAGGATTGATAAGATATGCATCAAAAAATGAAATTATTACAGGTAAACGTAATTTGCTTTCCTTTCGTTCGGTTGCTTATACCATTGTTTTGGTTCTTTTAGTTAGCGTTATTTCTTCTTTATTGTTAAACAGAACCGAAGTTGAACTTTCTATTTTACGTACACCGGGATTATTATATCAAGAGCAACCCAACAATAAAATTAGTAATATTTACGATGTTAAGGTTATTAATAAAACCTTTAGCAGTTTTGACGTTAAATTAAAACTTGTTGGTATTAACGGAGAAATTAAAATAATAGGAAAAGATTTACGTGTTGAAAAACAAGGGCTTGCTGAAGCTAAATTTTTGGTTATTTTAGATAAAAATGATCTTAAAAAACTTAATACCACAATTACTATTGCAGTATTAAAAAATAATAAAATAATAGATAGAATTAATACATCGTTTTTAGGAAAATTAGAAAATAAGGAAATGAAAAAGTGAAATTTTCATGGGGTAAAAAGATAACATTGGTATATGCGGTATTTGTAATTTTTTTATTAATAGCCGTTTTGTTTTCGTTTAAGCAAGATATAAATTTAGTTACCGATAATTATTACGAAAAGGAAGTAGTTTATCAACAACAAATTGATAAAGAAAAAAGAAGTGCAGCTTTACCGGAAAAACCGATAATGTACTTTAATAATAATATTTTGACATTTAAATTCCCCCAAAATTTTGAGTACGGTAAAATAAGAGGGCAAATTCATCTTTATAGACCGAGCGACTCGAAAAAAGATATTATTTTGCCTGTAGGGGTAGATAAAAACAATAAGCAAGAAATTGGTTTACAAAGTGTTGAAAAAGGTTTGTGGCGCGTTAAATTAGATTGGAGCTATAATAAAGTTACTTACTATGGCGAATACAATATAATGGTTGAATAATATGGATTTTTTTACTCCTTTTATGATAGGGTTAATTGGCAGTTTACATTGTATAGGTATGTGCGGACCAATTGTTTTGGCTTTACCTTACAATTCTTCTTCAACAATTAATTTAATTTGGGGAAGAACAATATATAACTTTGGCAGAATAATAACTTATTCCCTAATGGGGGCTTTTGCGGGATTGTTTGCCAATAAATTTTTGCTTAGCGGTTTTCAATCCTACGCAAGTATTGTTTTAGGTGCTATTTTAATTATTTATTTAATACTTCCGACAAAAGTTAAAGCCGGATTTGCAAATAATTTTATTTACAAAACAATATCAAGTTGGTTAAAGTATTTTTATAATAATTTTAAGGCAAGTGATACTTTTGGGTATTATTTTATATTTGGATTGGTTAACGGGCTTTTGCCGTGCGGATTGGTTTATATTGCATTAATAGGGTCGTTTACTGCCGGTAATTTTATTTACGGTTTTATTAATATGTTTGCCTTTGGCTTGGGTACTTTTCCGGTTATGTTTTTAACTTCGGTTGCTACTAAGTTTATTACTTTAAATATTAGAAACAGAATTGCCAAAATTGTACCATATTTAACTTTTGTTTTGGCAGTTATATTTATTTTAAGGGGATTAAATTTAGGAATTCCTTTTATTAGTCCCAACTTAAATAAGATGGAAAAAAAGGAACATAATAAAGAAATAATTAATGATAGTACAAAAGTTAAAGAAGAGGTTAAATCAGACTGTTGCATGTAATTAACAAATTAAATAATTTAATTTTTTTTTCGATAATACTAAATAAAAACTAAAAGGTTTATTATGTTATCCGTTAATTCAACAGGAAATATATTAAATAGCGTATTTCAATCTGAACAAAATAAAGTTAATAAATTAAATATTAACAGCAGTTCGCAAAGCAAGAAAACCGATAAGCTGGAAATATCCGCATCCGGAAAAGCATTTAAGAAAATTGATGATTTTTTAAATTTAGGAAAACCGGATAGACTAAATACGGACGATTTAAATCCGGCAGAAAAAGAAGAATTTTTAAAAATGCTTTCCACATTATTAAAAAAAGGAATAATAGGCTACGAAATTTTGGAAGTAAACGGTAAACCGGAAAAACATTATATTGTTAACCAAATTGGGGATGAAAGAATAAAAGGGGCAAAATTATACAAAAAAAATGATTATTATAATTCAAACGATAGAAAAGTTTAAAAAGTTAAATTAACCAAACCGCCGTTTCTGGTAATTAAATTAGGGTTGTAAGTAGATTTTATGGTAAAAGCAGCTTCATCAATTTTGTTCTTTTCACCGTATCTTACCAAGTGTTCTTGAGGTAAAGTAATAAAATAACCTTTATTAACTTTTTTATCCATCACTTCTCTTATAGAATAACTTTCATCTTCTACATTTAATTCGCTTTCAAAATTAGAGCTTGCCTTCTCGGTTTTTTCGGTATTGGCTTTTTGAGACTGGTTAATTGTTTCTTTAAGCCGCGAGATAGGAGACTTATACGAATATTGTTTGCTAACTTCGGTTAAAAGTTCGGATGAGTTTTCAATTTTTTGTTGTACTTCGGCATTTTCGGTTTTATTGTTATTTTGAGATGTAACAGTTTGAATAGGAACTTGAGCAATACCCAACCCTTCGTCAAATTCGACGCCTTTTACCGGTGTGGGTACGTAAGCCGTTATTCCTGTTATGGGTGAAACTGTCATCTTTTCTACCAATTTTTCTTTGATGTAATTGTAATAAATTTTTATTGAATTAGCAAGTGGGGATAAAATAAAAATTTATTAATTTGTGATAGAAATCACATGCTATTTGTATTTTAATCCAAGTCTTTCCAATCTGGAACGCAAATGTCGTTCGGAAATGTTCAAAATTCTTGCTGCGGCACTTTGATTACCGGTAGTTTGATTAAGTGCTTCATTTATCATCTCAATTTCAAAAGCTTTCATTTTGGTCTCGTAATCGTCTTTTAAGTTTTTTGGGTCAAGCAGTCCGCTTTCTGTCATAATTCCTAAGTTATTGGGTAAGTCGTTAACATCAATATATTCGTACCTACATAAAATTACTGCTCTTTCTATTAAATTTTCAAGCTCTCTAATATTACCGGGAAAGTTAAACTTAATTAATTTATCCAACGCTTTATTAGTAATGCCTTTTATTTCTTTACTGTCAATTTCGGCGTATTTTTTTATAAAGTAATCAGCCAGTAAAGGTATATCTTCCTTTCTATTACGTAATGGAGGCATTTTTAAAGAAATTACATTTAATCTATAAAACAAATCTTCTCTAAACATTCCGTTTTTAATCATTTCTTCCAAATTACGATGGGTTGCGGCAATAATTCGCACATTAACATTTATAGTGTTGTTGCTGCCAATCCTTTGTATTTCGCCAAACTGAATGGCACGTAAAAGCTTAACCTGTGTTTGCAACGGAATATCGCCTACTTCATCAATAAATAATGTTCCGTTGTTAGCTTCTTCAAACCTACCTAAACGAGAACTATTTGGACATGAAAAAGGTTCTTTTACGGGTGCCGTCAGTTCTCGTTTAG
>DAINPX010000274.1:0-4784 GCA_036743235.1 Melioribacteraceae bacterium | reverse complement strand
AATGACATTTCTAAATTGCTGAAACTGTGACATTTCTATTTTGCTATTACAAATATTATAGAGGGGAATATGTCACACAAAAAAAAAGATAAGCATAAAGGAGAACATGAGGAGAAAGAAATAATTGAAGTTAACAAAACCGATAAGCATCATAAAATGGATAAAAAAGACTATGAGAAAGTGCTTGATAAACTTTCTATTGAATTAGTTAAATTATAGGAATGGATAAAATTTAAAGGGCTAAAGGTGGTAATAATATTTGAAGGAAGAGATGCTGCCGGTAAAGGAGGCGCAATTAAATCAATTACGCAATTTCTAAATCCTCGTTCTTGTAAAGTAGTGGCATTGGCAAAACCGACCGAAAAAGAACGCACTCAATGGTATTTTCAAAGATATGTAGAACATCTTCCTTCTGCCGGTGAGATGGTTATGTTTGATAGAAGCTGGTATAATAGAGCAGGCGTAGAAAGAGTTATGGGGTTTTGTTCCGATGTAGAATATCAAGAGTTTTTAAGAAGTTGCCCCGAATTTGAAAGAATGATAATTAGAAGCGGAATTATATTAATTAAATATTGGTTTTCGGTAAGCGACGAGGAACAAGAAAAGAGATTTCAAGATAGAATTAACGATCCTACAAAACAATGGAAATTAAGTCCAATGGATGTAGAAGCGCGAAGTAAATGGGTTGAATACAGTAAAGCAAAAGATCAGATGTTTGCTTATACCGATATTAAACAAGCCCCTTGGTATGTTGTGGATAGTAACGATAAAAGGCGTGCACGGTTAAATTTGATTACTCATTTGTTGGGTTTAATTCCATATGAAGAAATTGAGCACCCAAGTATAAAATTGCCCGAGAGACAAAAAGATACCGGATATGTAAGACCGCCGAAAACAGACCAAACATTTGTTCCGCAAATTTATTAATATAGGGTTAATTTATTCTTTTACTTAAATAGGTGTTTGTTATTTTAATAAAAACAACACCTAATTTTTAAACCTAAAATAAATTATTCTTCAACTTCCGTATAGAATCGGTTAAGGAAAGTAACCATAAAATTATGCCTTTCTTCGGCAAGTATTTTACCATAATTAGTATTCATTAAATTTTTTAACAAAAGTAATTTTTCGTAAAAATGATTAATTGCCGTGTTGTTATTTTTATAATATGTTTCTGTTGTATGGTTTGTAATCGGTTTTTGGTCAGGGTCGTATATTAATCTACCGGTAGCACCCGAATAAGCAAAAACTCGAGCAATACCAATTGCACCAATAGCATCAAGTCTATCGGCATCTTGTACAATCATACCTTCCAAAGTTAAATTATTATTCTTTTTTGCCTCACCTTTAAATGAAATATTTTTTACAATATCGGCAATATGTTCTTTTTTGTTATTATCCAGGTCAAAATTACTTAGCCATTCCAAAGTTTTAACCGCACCAATTGAAATATCGCCGTTGTAAAATTTTGCATCTGCAATATCGTGTAATAAAGAGGCTAATTCTATAATAAATAAATCTCCCCCTTCGTGTTTTTGTATTTTAATGGCATTATTTCTTACACGCAATAAATGCCAAATATCATGTCCGCTAAATTCATCCGAAAATTTAGTTTTTAAGTAATTTATAGTTTCATTAACAATATCTTTTTTAGTTTGCATACAAAAAAACACCTTTATTATTATTACCGTCATTAATTTCGGAATAAAATATTTCGTCCATTACTACTTCTAATGTATTTGGTAATAGATATTTGGCAACAATCTCTACTGTATTATCTTCAAATATTTTAATTTTAACATAATTGTAAACAAACCCCCTCTTTCTGTGTGTAATTAATACTGTTTCGCTTGATGTTAAAAATGCCTTCGGATTATTTATACTCATTGGTGCGAAATACTCAAAAGTAGATAAAGACATTCCGCCTATTGCATCCGGTGCGTCTGTTTCAACACTGTCAATAATTAATTTGCATTTTGCATAATGTATTACAACCTTTACATTTGCACCTTTATTTAATATTTCCATTAATGAATTAAAATTATTTATTTTATTTTCTTGGGCACTAATTTGCATAAACCCTAATAAAATAATTAAAAAAGCTAAAGAATGTTTCATAACTCACCATTAAATTATTAATAACAAATGTAATAAATTGTAGAATAGCAAAAAAAATATTATTTTAAATGATAAACAAATTTTATACTATCATGAAACTTAAAAAGAAAAAAATTGAAGAAATGATAAGTCTGCTTGACAGAATTATTATTAAATCAAAAGAATATGAAAATAATTTTGCCGATACCTTAAAAAAGATCGATCCTATTTATCAAAAATCGGCAGTTAATTTTTTACATTATTTAGCACTTCGTGAAAAAGATATTAGAGATTTGCAAGTAAAACTCGGTGAATTGGGAATATCACGTTTATCTAACGCCGAAAGTAATGTGCTTAATTCCATTATTTCGGTAAAAAATTTGCTAAAAAAATTAAATAAACAAAAGAAAGAACCGAAAACTAAAGATATTTTAACCAAGAAGAAGGCAGCCAAAGTTTTAAGAAAGAATACAAATTTACTTCTCGGTAAAAAAATTAAAGATGCTAAGACGAGAATAATGGTTACGTTACCTAAAGAATCTGCTGATGATAAAAATATTATACCCGACCTAATAAATGCGGGGATGAGTGCAGCAAGAATAAACTGTGCACACGATAATATTGATGTTTGGTATAAAATTATTGAGCAAATAACTGCGGTACGTAAAAAAACGGGTAGAACTTGTAAGGTATGTATGGATTTAGGCGGTCCAAAACTGCGAACCGGAAAGATGATTGAAGGACCAAGAGTAATACACGTTGTTCCTATTAGAGACATAAAGGGAAATGTAGTTGAACCTTGTACATTATTATTAACAGATAAGCAAGTTTTACCAAATGAAGAGTATCCCTTTATTTTACCTATTCAAAGCGAGTTTTTAGGGCAGATAAAACAAAAGATGAAAATTCATTTTACCGATACACGGGGTAAACAAAGAAAGTTTTTAGTACACAAACAAACAGAACTTGGTTTTGTGCTAAAGATAAGTGATAGTGCATTTATTGAAACAGGTACTGAATTGATATTGTTTGATGATGAAAAAGAAATAACAAGGGCAAATATTGGTTTGTTACCGGCGGTAGAACAATATATAACGTTAAAACCGGGTGATAAATTATATTTGTTAAAAGATAATGTTGAAGGTAAACCTGCCGAGTATGACGAATACGGTGATATAATATCGCCTGCTTTTATATCATGTACGCTTCCTGAAATTTTTGCCGATGTAAAAAAAGATGAACTAATTGTTTTTGATGACGGGAAAATAGAAGGTCATATAGAAGAAATTTATGAAGATAAATTAGTTGTTGAAATTGATTACGCTAAAGAAGTTGGTGAAAAGTTAAAAGCCGATAAAGGGATAAATTTGCCGGAAAGTAATTTATCTATAAGCGGATTGACCGAAAAAGATAAAGAAGATTTGCGTTTTATTGTTAAAAACGCCGATGTTGTAAATTTTTCTTTTGTAAATTGCTCGAAAGATGTTGAAGAGTTGTTTAACGAATTAGATAAATTGAATAGAAAAGATATTGGAATTATACTTAAAATAGAAACACGAAAAGCATTTAAGAACTTACCCGAAATTCTTTTTACGGCAATGCAACGTAAACCTATTGGAGTAATGATAGCAAGAGGTGATTTAGCAATAGAATTAGGGTGGAAAAATTTAGCGAGGGCACAAGAAGAGTTACTTAGTTTATGCGAAGCAGTTCATATACCCGTTGTTTGGGCAACTCAAGTTTTAGAAACGCATGCTAAAAAAGGACGACCAAGCAGAGCTGAAGTTACGGATGCCGCATTAAGCGAACGAGCGGAATGTGTAATGTTAAACAAAGGACCTCATATTGTAAAAACGGTTAAATTATTAAATGAAATATTGATGGATACGGAAAAGTATCAAGACAAAAAAACAACATTATTACCAATGTTGGAAATGTTTAATGTTGTAAAAAAATAGTGCATTTATTACAATAAAATGTTATTTTTAAATTTATTTAATTTCAAAATATTAATTTATCTACTGAGAGAGGATAATGTTTAGAGTTCTTGTTGTTGACGATGACGAAAACGTAAACATGTTTATTAGTCGTTTACTAAATAAAAAGTTTAAGTGTGAAGTAGCTTGGGCTAAAAACGGATTGGAAGCTTTATCGCTTATTAAAGATTTTAAGCCGGAAGTTCTGTTTTTAGATATTACAATGCCGGTAATGAACGGTATTGAAACTTTAACAGCTCTCAGATCAGACAACGAAACAAAATTACTTCCGGTTATTATGCTTACAGCCGTTAGCGAAAAAAATATTGTTGCAGAAATTATGCGGTTAGGCGTATTTGATTATATGTTAAAACCATTAATTTACGATACGACAATATTAAGAATTAAAGAAATTTTTGAAAGAATAAAGAAAACCGAAGATGAAAGAAAAATTGCAAAACCAACCCAGGTTATTTACGAGCCCGAAGGAACGGAATCTATAATGTTTGTTGGGCTAGATAACGATGTAAAAAAAATACTTCATTTGAAATTTGAACGGTTTTTTTCAATAATTGAAACAGATAACGGTGTAGAAGCCTATAAGTTGTTTTTAGCAGATAAGCCCAAAACGATAATATTTAACGAAAATATACCGTTATTAAATGAATTTATATTAGGACAAAAAATTCGTGCAAATTCATCCAGAGGAAG
>DAINPX010000273.1:0-4843 GCA_036743235.1 Melioribacteraceae bacterium | reverse complement strand
TCTTTTACAACCGATAGGATAAATACTGCTAACGCTTACTAAATTGTACTTTTCAATTTGAGCATCTCTTAAAGCAGATTCAAATGAAGCCAAGTATTCCTTATGAACCCCAACTCCTTTAGTAAAAAATATTTTTTGCGGAACGTACAATTTAATACCTCCTAAAAGTTAATTAAAAATTAGTTTAATAAAATTTCTCTTTCCCACCTTAAGAATATCACCATGGTTTATATTAATTACCGCTTTAATATCGGTTATTTTCTCACCGTTTATTGATACTCCTCCTTGTAATACAAGTCTGCGTGCTTCACCTTTTGAGGGAGCTGTTTTTGTTAATACCATTAAATCAAGAATTTCAATCTTTTTATCTTCTAAATTTAAAATAAAATTCGGTATTTCGTCAGGGAGTCCTTTTTTAACAAAAATTTCATCAAATTCTCTTTCTGCATTTAAAGAATCTTCTTCATTATGGTACATTGCAACAAGTTTTCGTGCAAGTTTACGTTTGATATCACGTGGATTAACATTATTTTTTTCTAAAGATGATTTAATTTCAAGTAATTCATCATTTGAAACATCAGTTGTAAGTTCAAAATATGTGTAAATTAAAGAATCAGGAATTGATAAAGTTTTACCATAAATATCCTTTGGCGAGTCTGTTATGCCAATATAATTATTGTAAGATTTACTCATTTTTTCCACGCCGTCTGTACCTACAAGTAACGGGAAAGTAATAATAGACTGTGGTTCTTGACCATATTCTCGTTGTAAATCTCTTCCGACTAGTAAATTGAATTTTTGATCAGTTCCGCCAAGCTCAACATCACTTTTAATTACTACTGAATCCATAGCCTGAGCAAGCGGATATAAAAATTCATGAATACTAATAGGAATACCTGCTTTAAATCTTTTAGTAAAATCATCTCGTTCAAGCATTCTGGCAACAGTATATTTTGAAGATAACTTAATTACATCATCAAATTTCATTGTTCCAAGCCAACTTGAATTAAATACAACTTCCGTCTCATTCTTATCTAAAATTTTTACTGCTTGTTCTAAGTACGATTGAGCATTTGCTTTTGTTTCTTCTATTGTTAACGGAGGACGAGTGGCATTTCTTCCGCTAGGGTCACCAATCATACCTGTAAAGTCTCCGATAATTAAAATTGCATGATGTCCGATTTCTTGAAATTGTGCTAGTTTTCTAAGAACGACCGAATGCCCTAAGTGCAAATCCGGGCGAGTAGGATCGCAACCGAACTTAATTTTTAGCGGAGTGTTTGTTTTTATTGATTTTTCTATTTTTTTTGCCAACTCTTCTTCAGGAATTATTTCTGAAGTACCCCTCTTTATTATATCCATTTGTTCATTAACATTAGGAAGTATTTTCTTTCTTTCCAAATCAATCCCTATACTTATTTTTATGTCTATTTATATCTATATCAGCTTGTTTTTTAGCAAGAGTTTCTCGTTTATCATATTCTTTTTTACCTTTTGCAACAGCAAGTTCTACTTTAACTTTTCCGTTCTTAAAGTAAAATTTTAATGCAATTAAAGTATAACCTTTCTCTTTTTGATATCTAATAAGTTTTCTAATTTCAGATTTATGTAAAAGAAGTCTTCTTTTACGCAAGGGATCGTGGTTATTTATATTACCGTGTTTGTAAATACCTATATGCGAATTTACTAACCAAACTTCACCTTCCTTAATTTGGGCATAACTATCTGTTAAATTGGCATTTTTATCACGTAAAGATTTAACCTCGGTACCAACAAGCTCGATTCCGGCTTCGTAAGTAACAATAATGTTATAATCGTGTCTAGCTTTTTTATTTTGTATAATATCTTTAAAAACTGGTTTATCGTTCATTGCATAGAAAAAATAATTTTAAACCTAAAATAAAGTAATTTATTATTATAAATCAAAACTTATTATAATAAATATAAAACTTTTTTATTTTATTCCTTAAAAATTATGTAATTTATTAAGTTTTTTTTATTTTTACATAACTTTAATAATTAATAGTAATTTTATACAATTTTGGGAAAATTAATGCTTCTTAATCGTTTAAGCATACTTTTATTCATAATTATTTCTTTTTATTTTTTCGGGTGTAATAATGATATAGAAACTGAAAAAATTGAAATTAACGGATACGATAAAATTAATTGGGCAATGAATATTGATGAAATAAAACTTTTATTAAATAAAAATTATAAAGCCAACCTATATGAGTTTTTCAGTTTAGAAAATGATACTTCATTTTATAATTTTAATTCCGGAAAATTCAAAGAAATAGATGTTTACAAATGGGAAATGAAATATTATAAAAATGATCTAGTATCAGTAAAATTATATTTTAACCAAATGTTAAATATGGATGAAATATTTAAAAAGCTTTTTAATAAAGATTTTGATAAGAAAAAGACTAAAGTGCCGTTTATTCAAATTATAAGCTCTTCAAAAACCGATAAAAATATTACTAAATTAATATTAAATTCAGAAAAAAATTTTACTACTTTACTTATTCAAAAAGTTGATTAAATAAAAAAAAGGAAAAATATGTTACCAATTCAAAAAAGATTAACCAACTCATTTTATGCTTTATTAAGCTTACCGGCAACAGCAATGGGATTTGCTTTATCAATTCAAATTGCTGTACTGAGCTGGATATTGGACACGAAGTATGCTTTAGATATTCATGAAATAGGAATTGTATGGGCAGCAGGACCATTAGCAGGTATATTTGGGCAAGTTATTATTGGGTTTATTAGCGATAAAGTTTGGTTTGGGGGGGGAAGGAGACGCCCATTTATTATAGTAGGCGGTATTTTAGCAGCATTAATGATTTTAGCATTGCCTAATATCAAAGAAATTAGCGTTTTTTTAGGAATGGGTTCAATTTTGGTTGTTGCTTTAATAGTAGCATTAACTTTAGACTTAGCCATTAATATTAGCTTTAATCCTACAAGGACCTTAATTGCGGATGTTACTCCAGAAGGTCCTTCCAGAACAAAAGGTTATACGTGGATGCAAACAATTTCGGGCTTTTTTGGAGTTATGGCTTATTTAATGGGTGTTGTACTTGGCAATTACACATTAATTTATATCGGGGCAATAATTGTTTTAGTTTTTTCTGTACTTCCTTTATTTTTTATTGAAGAACCAAGAGTACTTGGTGTAAGTAACGAAGGCGATAAATTAGTTTCCGAACCAAAGAAAACAAATATTCCACAATTATTAAAAATCTATTTAGCTCATGCTTTTTCATGGATTGGTGTTCAAACTATGTTTGTATTTGTTTTTGCTTTTATAAAAGATAAATTTAATTATACCGAAGAAAATGCAAAAGAGATAGGGCAAGTAATTAGTATCTCGTTTGCAATTTTAAATACAGTCGGATTTATTTTACCATCATTAGTATTAGAACCCTTGACTGAAAAATTTGGACGGATAAAAACTCATTTCGCAACTTTGCTTGTTATGTCGGTTGCATATTTGGTAATTGCTTTTTTTGTTCAAGATGCAGTTATGCTTTACATTATGATGGCTTTTGCAGGAATTGGATGGGCAGCTATAGTAAGTTTACCGTTTGCAATAATGACTGAAAACGTTTCCAGTGAAAAAATGGGACTTTATATGGGAATATTCAACTTATCTGTTGTTATTCCTCAATTATTTGTAAGTTTGGTAATAGGACATTTTATTGAAAAAGCACCCGATAAATCATTAATATTTATTATTAGCGGTGTATCGTTGTTAATATCATTTATACTATGGCAATTTGTTAAAGATAATAGCAAAAAGGAAAGTTAATGAAAAAAATATTGATAATCATTTCGATTTTATTTCCTTTGTTTGTAATTGCTCAAACAAAAGCGGAAAATGATTTTAAGGTTCAGTCATTTTCTTTAAGCGATAAATTGGATGAAAACAGTGTAATAGATCCGGAGTTTGGTAAATATACCGCATACGATTTTGATATTAATAATAGTGATCATTTTATAATAAAAGTAAAATCAAAAGAATTCACTCCATATTTATTAATTAGTTCACCAAAAGGGAAAAACATTTTTGCATATCCCAAAAATAATAAAAATGAAGCAGTATTAGATACAGTTGCAACGGAGACCGGAAAATGGAGTCTTTACGTCATTTGTGATACTCTTGAAGCTGGTAGTTTTGATTTAAAAATAAATTTTTGCGATAAAAAATCTTATGCATTTCCAACATCTAATAATGCAGCTACACTTATTAAGTATTTAACTTTACATGCAGAAGCAGACTTTGGTTTTATTGTACCAAGATGCAGTGTTTTTGAGAGTAATTTTGTAGTCTCACCAATAAAATTTCCTCAAGCAATTAGTTCGGTTATTGATATTGAGAAAAATACTTATATTATTACTTTTTATGAGGGTAATGACGAAAATATAGCTGAAAAGACTTATCAAAGTATTAAAAAATCTCTTAAAGATAATTTAATTGATAATTACATTAATAAAGAATTTACTAAATCTGAAATATATTCCAAATTTACAAAATTCAGTTCTCTTAATAAGCCCTCTGTTTACTTAAGATATTACAAATCTACTAAAAACGGAACAAAAGTTACCATCGAAATTGAACCAAAATAAAATATTCTTATTCATAAGAAAGAATTTTTCATAATAAGGAAAATTCTTTCTTATTTAAATAAGATAATGCGGTAATTTAATATAAAAGTATTGGCATATAATTTGACTATTGAATAACGAACAGTTTAAGGAAACATTATATGCATAAAGACATTTTTAAAGATTACACTGCAAAAGACAAAAGCAGTCTTATTCCGTTGTTACAAGA
>DAINPX010000272.1:0-4847 GCA_036743235.1 Melioribacteraceae bacterium | reverse complement strand
GCAGAGTCGTGTAAAATATCTTGCGAAAGCTCCTCCATAATATCCCGCATCAAAACTTTACGCTTTTCAGGGTCATTTAGTAAAGCAATCCTATCTTCATCTTTGTATTCGTTTCTTACAAATATATTACCCCACCAAGGAATAAAATAATCTTCCGGTAATCCGGGATTTTCTTTCTTTAATTGGGTAACATAATCTTCCGCTTCACCTTTTTTTAATGAAGTAACAATTATTTGTTTTGGTTTGTGGGGTAATAATTTTTTTGTGACCGCATTCCCGACTAGACCCCAAGCACCGAGAATTAATACAACTTTGTTTTGAATGTCCATATTTCCTCTTTAGTAACAATTTAAAGAATGTTAAACAAAATACTCTTTTACTTTAATATAAGTCAACTGAAAAATAAAAAAAATAACATTATTATTATTAATAAATAAGTATATTTGCTAAAGAGTAAAAGCTTTGTTAAGTTTGTAATTATAAATAAAAAATACTTAGTATGAAAATTACAGATGTTTTAAAAATCGAATCAATAATACCTGAATTAGAAGGTAAAACTAAAACTGATATTATTAACGAGTTAATCGATTGTCTTAAAGGGGATAACCGAGTTGATGATATCGAGGAATTAAGACGAGCCGTTTTTGACAGAGAAAAAGTGATACCTACTGGGGTAGGAAGAGGTATTGCAATACCGCATGCAAAAACTGATGCCGTAACAGATACTATAATGGTATTTGGAAAATCTTCTAAACCGATAGATTACTCCAGTAACGATGGCGAACCGGTTAATTTGTTTTTTCTTTTGGTAAACAAAGAAAATTCGGTATCTCCTCATATCAAATTACTTAGTAGAATTAGTAGAATTTTACTTAAAGAAGATTTTAAAGACGATTTAATTGAAGCTAAAACTGCAGAATCCATTTACAATTTATTTGTAGTGGAAGACGGAAAATATATTGAAATTTAAAGTAGGTTATTATGATTAAAGCAGTAACGGGTACAAAAGATATTTTACCTGATGATATTGAAAAATGGTATTTAGTTGAAAATTTAGTAAGAGAAATATTTAAGCTTTTTAATTATAAAGAAATTCGTACTCCGGTTTTTGAAGAAACGGCTCTATTTTCACGAGGAATTGGTGAAGCCACGGATATAGTTAGTAAAGAAATGTACACATTTTTGGATAGAAGCGAATTAAGTTTAACATTAAAACCGGAAATGACAGCATCTGTTGTAAGGGCTTTCATAGAACATTCGTTAGATAAAAAGAATAATTTGAATAAGCTTTTTTATATTTCGCCTATGTTTAGGCAAGAAAGACCGCAAGCCGGAAGATTTAGACAGTTTCACCAATTTGGAGCCGAAGCTTTAGGTAGTAACGACCCTTTACTTGATGCAGAAATGATTATTATGGCTTATACAGTATTTAAGAATTTGGGTTTAAAAAATGTTAACGTTAAAATTAACTCATTAGGTGAACCAAATTCTCGTGAAATTTATAAAAAGGAATTACATAATTATCTTTCCGATAAAATTGAAAAATTATCAGAAGATAGTAAAAGAAGAATTGATATTAATATTTTACGCATTTTTGATAGTAAAGAGTTGCAAGATATCGAAATAATGAAAAATGCACCGGTATTACTAAGTTATATTGATGAACAAAGTTTAAATCAGTTTGAAGAAGTTAAAAAATGTTTGCTTAATAATAATATTCCTTTTGAAGTTGATACTACTTTAGTAAGAGGTTTAGATTATTATACTAATACAACTTTTGAAGTAGTTAGCGGTAGTGTAGGATCTCAAAGTGCTTTATGCGGAGGCGGAAGATATAATTTACTAATTGAGCAATTAGGAGGTAAGCCTACTCCCGGGGTTGGCTTTGCAGCAGGTATTGAAAGATTATTGCTTGCATGCGAAAATGAAAATTGTTTAAATTTGCCTAATGAAAAAATAGACGTATACGTTGTTAGATTAGATAATGAATTAAAACACGAAGCATATAATTTATGCTTACGCTTTAGAAGTAAAGGTATAATATCTGAAACGGATTATGCAGGTAGAAGTATTAAAGCTCAGATGCGAGAAGCTAATAAATATGGCTCTAAATTTGTTTTATTTTTAGGCGGAGACGAATACAAACAAAATAAAGTTGTTCTAAAAAATATGTATAATAGTGAACAGACTAATTTTGATTTAAATGAAATGGAACAGATAGAGAAATTATTATGCCATTAAAACAACCTATTGAAATTCCTAAAATTCCAAAAACCAGAAATAAAAAAGCGGAAGCCGCAATTGAGGCAATTCCTGCCAAAAAACCTGATAAACCTGAATATACCTGTAAAGCTTTTTTTTACTACGATTCTATGTTAAAAAAACAATACGTTAGTTTTACAATTGAAACAGTATTGGAATTAAAAGTTTTTTCATATGAAATTTCAATAGATGTTGTAAGGAAAAAGGATATAATTTACTTGGTAATAATGGGGTTATCGGCAAAAACCAATTACGCACCACAAGTTCAACCGGCAAGAAAAGATAATTATTTTGAAGATTTAATTGGAGATATTACCGTAAATGTTGTTAAACAAGACGGAAGTATAAACTCGGCAGTATATAATATTAATTTTTTGGAAAAGAAAATAACTTTACTTAAAGAATTTATGCCAGAAAAAGAAAACAATAGACGTTTTTGCAACTTTTATATAGCCCCCGAAGAAAACACCTTTAAGGAAGAATGATGAGTAAAATATATGGACGAATTCCTGTTTTGGAAGCTTTAAAATCGGGAACAAATATTCAAGCAATATATTTGGCAAATGGGGTTAAAGGAGAAATTATTACAGAAATTTCCAATATAGCTAAACAACGAAATATAAAAATAAGTAGTGTTTATCCTTCAAAAATTGAAGAAGTTTTGGGAAGAGTAAATAGTCAAGGAGTATATGCGTTATTGCAAGATTTTTCCTTTTCAAATTATGACCAAATAATAAAAAAAGCTAAAACTAAAAAATATCCGCTTGTACTTATTTTAGATTCTATTCAAGACCCTCATAATCTTGGTGCAATACTAAGAACAGCAGAAGCTAGCGGTGTTGACGGTGTGTTTATTACAATGCATAATTCTGCTAAAATTACGGAAACTGTAGAAAAAACTTCAGCAGGTGCCATTTTTCACTTAAATATTTGCTTGGTTAATAATGTAAATAACCTGATTAAAGATCTAAAAAAAGACGGCTTTTGGGTTTGTGGAAGTATGTTAGATGATGAATCGAAAAATTATACAAAAGTAGATTATAAAACGCAAATAGCTTTAGTATTAGGAAACGAGGGGAAAGGAATAAGGAAATTAGTATCGGAAAATTGCGACCATTTAGTGAAAATTCCCATGTTGGGTAAAATTGAATCACTAAATGTTTCAGTTTCTGCCGGAATTTTATTGTTTGAGGTAATTAGACAAAGGGAAAATTTTTAGAGTGTTTTTGGAACGAATTAAATAAAAAATTAGTTTTTATAGTAAAGATATTTTTTTAGAAATAATCTTGACTTTTTTTTCCAGATTGAAAAATAAACGGAGCATAAATGAGTGAAGACATGAAAATAGTTGAAGATTTAACCCAAAGTGAATATAAATGGGGATTTTCGACTGAAATTGAAAGTGAAACATTAGCCAAAGGATTAAACGAAGATGTGATTCGTTATATTTCCAATAAAAAAGAAGAACCGGAATGGATGACGGAGTGGAGACTTAAAGCATATAAACATTGGTTAACTTTAACCGAACCAAAATGGCCTAATGTAAAATATCCGCCAATTGATTATCAGGATATTTCTTATTTTTCCGCACCTAAACAAAAGCCTACTTTAAATAGTATGGATGAAGTTGACCCGGAATTAGTTAAGACTTTTGAAAAGTTGGGTATTCCACTTGAAGAACAAAAAATTCTTGCTGGTGTTGCCGTTGATGCAGTTTTTGATTCTGTATCGGTAACAACAACTTTTAAGGAATCGTTAAAGGAACAAGGAATAATATTTTGCAGCATCTCCGAAGCAATAAAAGAACATCCAGAATTGGTTAAAAAATACTTGGGTTCTGTTGTTCCTTACACCGATAATTATTATGCAGCATTAAATTCGGCTGTTTTTAGTGACGGCTCGTTTGTTTATATACCAAAGGGAGTTAGATGCCCAATGGAATTAAGTACTTATTTTAGAATTAACAACCAAGAGACAGGTCAATTTGAAAGGACATTAATAGTTGCAGACGATAATGCTTATGTAAGTTATTTGGAAGGTTGTACTGCGCCAATTAGAGATAATAATCAATTACATGCTGCTGTAGTTGAATTGGTAGTATTAGAAAACTCTGAAATAAAGTATTCTACCGTTCAAAATTGGTATCCGGGAGATAAAGAAGGAAAAGGTGGTATATATAATTTTGTTACTAAGCGAGCAGCTTGCAGAGGAAAAAATGCAAAAGTATCTTGGACTCAAGTTGAAACGGGTAGTGCAATAACATGGAAATATCCGAGTTGTTTACTAATAGGAGATAATTCTGTTGGTGAGTTTTATAGTGTTGCGGTTACCAATAATTATCAACAAGCAGATACCGGAACAAAAATGATTCATATTGGGAAAAATACAAAAAGTACTATTGTTTCTAAAGGTATTAGCGCAGGAAAAAGCAACAACACTTACAGAGGTTTAGTAAAGGTAGGCAAAAATGCCGAAGGGGCAAGAAATTTTTCGCAGTGTGATAGTATGTTAATGGGAGATAGATGCGGTGCTCATACTTTCCCTTATATAGAGGTTGATAATGAAAACTCGGTTGTTGAGCATGA
>DAINPX010000271.1:0-4867 GCA_036743235.1 Melioribacteraceae bacterium | reverse complement strand
TAGAGTCACAGCCTTCCAAGCTGTTGGTCGCGGGTTCGAGTCCCGTCTCCCGCTCTTGCACAAAATTTTTAGGCTGACGTAGCTCAGTTGGTAGAGCACACCCTTGGTAAGGGTGAGGTCACCGGTTCAATCCCGGTCGTCAGCTCGAAGGTTGGCTTGAAGCCTTTTTTTTTGTCAATTTTAAATAATAAAGTTTGCTGATTTGGAGTTATCATGGCTAAAAGTAAAAATATTAGGCAAATAATAATATTAGAAAGTACCGCCGGCACAGGTTACAGATATACTACTAAAAAGAATAAAAGAAACCACCCACAGCGCGTAGAATTTAAGAAATACGACCCTGTTGTTAGAAAGCACGTAGTATTTAAAGAAACTAAATAATAAATACGTCAGTGGCTCAATTGGTAGAGCAGCGGTCTCCAAAACCGCAGGTTGGGGGTTCGAGTCCCTCCTGACGTGCAAAACTTAAAGCTTACTAATATGAAAGAGAAAATTGTAAATTTTTTTAACGATGTAGTAAAAGAAATGAAAAAAGTAACTTGGCCTACAACGGACGAGTTAAAAGAATCTACTACTATCGTTATTGTATTATGTTTAATTCTTGCACTATTTACCTACGGAATAGATATTGCAATATCCCAAATATTTAAGGGGATCTTTTAATAGTGGAAAATGCACAAGCAAAATGGTATGTAGTTAAAACATTTTCCGGTCACGAAAATAAAGTTAAATCTATAATCGATTTAGAATTAAGAGATAATGAATATTTACGTGAACGTATAGTTGATGTGTTAGTACCCACCGAAAAAGTATTTGAAGTAAAAGACGGAAAGAAGAGAACAAGAATAAAGAACTTCTTTCCCGGCTATATTTTATTACATGCCGAGTTAGACATAAAGGTTAAAGATTTTATAATTAACACACCGTCAGTAATGGGTTTTTTAGGTACAAAGAATCAACCTAACCCTTTGCAGCCCGATGAAGTAAAAAGGATAGTAGGACGAATCACCAAAAGTGAGGAAGGAGAGAGAACCGAAACTATTTATCGTGCCGGAGACTATGTAAAAATTATAAATGGACCGTTTAACAACTTTAGCGGATTTGTTGAAGAAGTTAACGAAGAGAAGATGAAGATAAAAGTGATGGTTTCTATATTTGGAAGGAAGACACCTGTAGAAATCGATTTTGCACACGCAGAATTAGAAAAATAAATAAATAATATATTATCAGTTAGGTTAAGCTATGGCTAAGAAGATAACAGGTTACATCAAATTACAAGTACCGGGTGGTCAGGCAAATCCATCCCCGCCGATAGGTCCGGCTTTAGGTCAAAAAGGTGTAAACATAATGGAGTTCTGTAAGCAGTTTAATGCAAGAACAGCCGATAAAGTTGGATTAATTATACCTGTTGTAATAACAGTGTACCAAGATAAGTCGTTTACATTTATTACAAAAACCCCACCGGCTGCGGTTTTATTAAAGAAAGCTGCTAATTTACCAAAAGGTTCTGCCGAGCCAAATAAAACAAAAGTAGGAAAAGTAACGGCTGAACAAGTAAGAGAAATTGCAACATTAAAAATGCCTGATTTAAATGCTAATGACATAGACCATGCAATGAGTATGATAGCCGGTACGGCACGTAGCATGGGTATTGTTGTTGAAGGATAATTAAAAATTAAAGTCGGTAGAGCAATGAAAGTATCTAAAAGATTAAAAGAATTGAGAAAGCAAGTTGACCTTAATAAAGAATATACATTAGAAGAGGCAATTGCTACATTAAAAAGTAAAGCCAACGCAAAATTTGTTGAGACTTTAGATTGTGCCATAAGATTAGGAATTGATCCTAAAAAGGCAGACCAAGCTATCCGTAATACGGTTATATTACCGCACGGTGTAGGTAAAACAGTTCGTGTATTGGTTATGACTCCTTCAAAAGCTCAGGAAGCTTTAGATGCAGGAGCAGATTATGCCGGATATACCGAATATGTAGAAAAAATTAAAGCCGGTTGGTCGGATGTTGATGTAGTTATTGCTACGCCCGATGCGATGGTTGAAGTTGGTAAACTTGGTAAAATATTAGGACCAAGAGGCTTAATGCCAAATCCAAAAACAGGAACTGTAACAATGGATGTTGCAAAAGCTGTTAAAGAAAGCAAAGCAGGTAAAATAGAATTTAGAAATGAAAAAGGTGGCATTATTCATGTTGGCTTAGGCAAAATTAATTTTGAACCTGTTCAGCTAAAAGAAAATGCTTTGGCTTTCTTAAACCAAATAGTTAGATTGAAACCAACAACAGTAAAAGGTCAATACATAAAATCATGTTACCTTTCTACAACAATGGGTGTTGGAATTAAATTATCTAACGATGAATTAACCGGATTAACTAAATAAGATTACGCACTCACTTATATAAATGCTTCTAACTTAAGTGAAAATGATGTAGAGGTCAAATGAAAAGAACAGAAAAAGAACAGTTAATTGAGCAGGTAAAAGAGAGAATAAACAATTCAGTTGCATTGTTTGTTGTTGATTACCGCGGAATTAACGTTGAAGACATCACAAAGCTTCGTAAAGCCTTTAAAACCGAAGGTGTTGAATACAAAGTTTATAAAAACACTTTTGTTAAAAAAGCTTTAGAAAGCGAAAACAAGTACGAAAAGCTTAACGACTTGTTAGTTGGGATGACAGGTATAATTTTTGCACCTGAAAATTTTGTTGCAGCTGCTAAAATCATCAAAAAATATAATGATGAAAAACAAAAATTAGCTTTTAAAGGCTGTTACATAGATAATGTATTTTACAGTGCAGAAAACTTGGCTACCATCGCTTCAATGCCAACAAAACCGGAAATTATTGCAGGAATTATTGGAAGTATAGCAAACCCGGCAACCGGAATTGTAGGAGCAATAAACGCGGTTATGAGAGATTTGGTAAGTGTAATTGACCAAATAAGCAAAAAAGAAGCCGCATAATTTAATTAGTAAATAAAAATATTGGAGAATAAAATGTCTGAAAAAATAGCAGAAATAGTAGAAAAAATAAAAGCATTAACTTTAGTTGAAGCAAGTGAATTAAAAAAAGCTTTAGAAGATACATTTGGTGTTACTGCAGCAGCTCCTGTTATGATGGCCGGTGCAGCTCCTGCTCAAGAAGCAGCTAAAGAAGAAGAAAAAACCGAATTTGACGTAATATTAGAAAATGCAGGTGCAACAAAAATTAACGTAATTAAAGTTGTTCGTGCTCATACAAGTTTAGGCTTAAAAGAAGCTAAAGATTTAGTTGACGGTGCTCCTAAAGCTGTTAAAGAAGCAGTAACTAAAGACGAAGCTGCTAAAATTAAAAAAGAATTAGAAGAAGCTGGCGCTACTGTATCTATAAAATAATTGTGCTTAATAATTATTTTATTTTAAGAAATTTGAAAAGTGGTAAAGCGGTAAAAACCGCCGAGCCACTTTTATGTATTTTTATAGACCAAAATTTTAATAATATTTATGGAGGTAACGATTGGAGGAAAGGAAAGTAAATCCATTGACAGGTAGAATTTCCTTTGCGTCCATCCGGCCGGCAATCGAAATTCCGGATCTGTTAAATATTCAAGTCGATTCATTCGAGGAATTTTTACAAGCAAACGTACCGCCGTCGGAAAGAAAAGATGTCGGATTGCAAGCAGTTTTTAATGCCAATTTCCCGATTTTAGACACAAAAGAATTCTATCGATTAGATTTTATTGAATATTACATTGAAAGACCGAGATTTTCGATTTGGGAATGTGAAGAACGCGGGTTAACTTATGCAGCACCTTTAAAGGCAAAGCTTCGTTTATCCACAAAAGACGAGGAAACCGGAGAGTATATTAATGCGGTCGAACAAGAGGTATATCTTGGTAATTTACCTTTTATGACCGAAAGAGGAACATTCATGATAAACGGAGCCGAAAGGGTTATTGTAAGCCAATTGCATAGATCTCCGGGTGTCGCTTTCTCTCAATCAGTTCATCCAAACGGAACCCCAATCTATTCTGCTCGAATTATTCCTTTCCGTGGTTCTTGGGTTGAATTTGCAACCGATATTAACCATGTTTTATATATTTATGTTGATAGACGAAAAAAATTCCCTTCTACCGCTTTATTGCGTGCTTTAGGGTATGTTATGGATGAAGATATCTTGAACCTTTTCAATTTAGTTGAAGTAGTTCAAGTTTCCGACATTGATGATAGTTTTATTGGTCGCGTTGCTGCTGCAGATGTAATTGATAGCAGTACCGGTGAAATTTATGCCGCTAAAGACGGTAGATTAGACGAAGAAGCTATTACTAACATAAAAATTTCCGGAATTAAATCGATTAAATTGATTAGTAAAGATACTACTCCGGATCAAGATTTAATTATTAACACCTTAATTAAAGATTCCGCTAAAACAGAAGAAGAAGCGTTATTTTCTATTTATCGACAGATGCGTTCAGGCGAAGTCCCTGATGTTGAAACTGCAAAAGGTTTGTTAGATAAAACATTTTTTAATGATAAACGTTATGATTTAGGTGAAGTAGGTCGTTTTAGAATGAACGATAAACTAAGCTTAAATATTCCGTTAAATGTTACTGTTTTAACTATTGAAGATATAGTTGCAATTATGAAAAATATAATTGCTTTAAAAAACGGTACAGTAGAAATAGATGATATTGACCATTTAGGTAATAGACGTATTAGAACCGTTGGAGAACAATTAGGACAGCAGTATAATGTCGGATTGGCTCGTATGGCTCGTACAATTCGTGAACGTATGAATATGCGTGACAACGAGAATTTACAACCTCAAGATTTGGTTAATGCACGTACTATTAGCAGCGTAATTAATGGATTTTTTGGTA
>DAINPX010000270.1:0-4867 GCA_036743235.1 Melioribacteraceae bacterium | reverse complement strand
TACCCCAAAACGGAAGAGACATGGTTATTTTAATTCATGATTTTGAAATTGAATATCCCGAATTAAATAAAAAGGAAAGAAGAGTATCAACTTTGGTTGAATATGGTCATCCAAACGGATTTACTGCTATTGCTAAAACAGTAGGTTTACCTGCTGCTATTGGTGCAAAATTGATTTTACTTAATCAAATTCCATTAAAAGGCTGTTATATACCTATTCATCCGGTAATATACACAAAAGTTATTGAAGAATTAAAAGAAGATGGTATTAATTTTAAAGAAAAGATAATAAGCAAATAAATTAGTTTATTAATAGTTATAATTTGGAAAGCACTATTTTATTATTAAATTTAAATAGTGCTTTTTTACTTTAAACCGTACCAAATATTTTCAAAAATGATAGGTGTTTTTCATGAAATTATTTTCATTTATTATTATTATTACTACAACGACAATTTTTTCACAAATTGATACTACTAAATATCCTTGGCCTTTAAATCCGATGAATACTCAGCGTGAAATTACCGGTACGTTTGGTGAGTATCGTAGTACTAGTGTGGAAGGTCATTACCACAACGGAACCGATATACCGGGATTAGCAGGTACACCGGTTTTATCTGTATTGCCCGGAACAGTTGCAGTAGCTTATCATGACGGAAGTACCGGTTATGATTCTTACGTTCGTATCACCTCAACAGTAAACGGTCAAACAAAAAATATGACTTATTATCATTGCATTCCTGCTGTAACTGTTGGGCAAATTGTAACCTTGGGGCAAAAAATTGCAACAATTGCAATTGATCATATCCACCTAATAGATTATAATTTGGGATCAACTTTAACGAATAAGCAGTTAAATGCAAATAGACCAAACGGCGGTATAACTCCTTATGTAGATATTTGGAAACCTAAAATAAAGTATATAAAATTTCTTTTAGATAATAGCAATACAGTACTAAACTCAGGAGCTTTAGGTAATAAAATTGATATTATCGTTCATATTGAAGAGGCAAACGGAGTATCAAGTTCGGCTTCAAATAACGGAGCATATTCTCTTGGTTATAAAATATTAAGTGAAGATAGAAATACTATTATTTATAATCCCGCTGATGAGGGATTACGTTATCGATATATTAAAAAACCGGATGATTCTTATGTAAATGTTAATTACTATAAACCTGAATCAAATACAAGTCAGCATGTTTATATCTTAACTAACGGAAACGGAGCTAATGCTGTAGAAAATACGCAAGTTGTAACAAATAACTTTTGGGATGTAACCCAATATCCATATGGAAATTATACCTTAATGGTTTTTACTATTGATAGTAGAGGTAATGCAGATACCGCTTATGTGAATATTACTACAACAGAATTAGACCTAACACCTCCCGGTCAACCAAATCTTAAATTAGTAAAAAAAATAGCTGAAGGAAAATTTATTATTGCTTGGAATAAACCGAATGATTTGGATTTAAAAGGTTATAGATTATTTTATTCACAAACAGGAAGTTCGTATAGTTTAAGAGATAATGAAAGTGTTTTAACATTTGAAGTTACAGAAAAAGAATATCAATATACTCAACAAAACCCTTTATATTTAAAACTTACTGCAGTAGATAATTCCAATATGAGCAATATTAGTATTGAATCGGATACTTATGGTGTAAGGATGAAGAATGACGGAAAAAAAATTCTAATTGTAGATGGGTTTAATCGTTTTGGAGGAAGTGGGAGTTGGTCAAAAGCTTATCATGATTTTGTTGTAAAATATAGCGAAGCATTTAATTTTAGTTTTGAAAATGTACATAACAGCCAAATTGAAAACGGAACGGTTAATTTAAATGATTATGAAGTTGTAATTTGGATTTTAGGAGATGAAGCCCTTGAGTATGAAACTTTCTCGGCTATCGAAAAAACTAAAGTTAAGGAGTATTTGGTAAACGGAGGTAAATTATTAGTTTCCGGATCTGAAATTGCATATGATCTAGAAGGAGATATTAATTCTTCTGCTGACGACAAAGAATATTTAAATTATTATTTAAAGGCTAAATTTATTTCTAATTCATCAAACTATAAAATTGCAAACGGTGTTGATGGAACCGGTTTTAACGGATTAGCTATTCCATTTGGTAATACATCTGCAGGTTCTCCCTACAACGAAGACTCACCGGATGCCATTGACACATTAAATGGCAGTATGCCAATTTTAAAATATGGAAACGGAATGATTGCAGGGGTCTCTTTTACCGGAAGCTACAATAATTCATTAAAAAGCGGTCAAGTAATTTATTTAGCATTTCCTTTTGAAACAATTGGTAATATTGAATTAAGAAAAAGTTTTATGAACGCAGTTTTTTCATATTTTGGCTTGATTACAGACTTAAATGAAGAAAATGAAATTGTAGTAAATAACTTTGAACTCAATCAAAATTATCCAAATCCTTTTAATCCCTCAACTATAATTTCATTTAGTATTCCCAATAATTCTTTTATTTCATTAAAAGTATATGATGTTTTGGGAAAGGAAATTAAAACTTTGGCAGAAGGGGAGTATTTACCCGGTAAATATGAAATAGATTTTGATGCAAGAGGATTATCTAGCGGAATATACTTTTATACTCTTAAATCAGAAAACTTCATCTCTTCAAAAAAAATGATTTTAATTAAGTAATTTTATGGGAATAGTAATATGAAATGTTATAAATATTTTATTTTAGGTATAGTTCTCTTCGTTAGTAGTAGTGTGTATTGTCAAACAAATTTAAGTTATTTAGAATTTGAGTCCTCAAAAAATGTTTTTATAAATAATGGGTATAAAATTGAATTTAATTTGGAAGAATATAATATTCTTAAAGATGATAAAATAATTACGTCGAATAATATTAAGGGAATAAAATCATTCAAGTTCTCGGAAAGTAAAAACTATACGTTAATATCTAATCTAGGAATTGAAAACTCTAAAAATATTAGAATATCCAATATTTGTTTGTACGATCGTTATTATAATGTGATTTATGAAGCTGCAGATAGTGTTTATAACGATTATTTTTCAAATTTATATGAAATAAATAATAAAGGATATTTAGCAACCTATAATATTAATAATAATATCATCATTTTAAGAAAAAATGACGAAAACTTTTTTATTCAACTTCCTCATTATTTGAATTATAAAGTAGAATGCCAACATTATTTAAAAATGGATGAAAATTTTATTTATGTAATTAAAAATATTACAAATACAAAATATGATGAATTAGTGCCCGGATTAACATTATTCTATAGGATAAATATTAATTCATTTGAAATTGAAACAACCGAAATACCCTTAAACGTAATTACAACGTATATGGTTTTTAACAATTGCTTAGTATATTCCGGAATTCAAGGAGATTTAACAAAAACACTTATTTATGACTTAAACTTAAATACTGTTAAAGAAATAGGTAAAAACTTCAATTTAATGGTAAACTTTAATAATTCTTTTATTTGTATATCGAATACAGGTATAAGTATTTATGATTATCAATTTAATAACCAATTGTTTTCATTTTCTAAAAAGTTTAACATTGTGGATTATTTCTTTATTGATAAAGAATTTTATTTGTTAGAATATCAATTAGATAAATTAATTATATATAAACTTGATATTGGTAACAATGTTGACCTTATAGAATGCCTTGAATTGCCGAAATCTGTTCAAAGTTATTTGTTTAAACTAGAAGAAACATTTTTGATTAATAATAAAACGATTTTATTGAAAAATAACTAAAAATTTTATATATTTTTATAATGACACTAAATAAATGAATAAATAATACGATAATTCAGTAATAGATTTTTTTTCGTAACAATTTATTAAATTAACAATCTAATTGAGGTTGGTATGTCATTATTAGCTAAAATTCGCTCCTCGTTATCTGCAAAGCTAATCCTTTTGCTAATTATTACAATTTTGCCATTAATAATAATATTAAATATTTTTATTTTACCGCAAATTGTAGAAAATTATTATAATAGTCGCAAAAGTGAATTACGCAGTAGTGTTGAAACGGCTCATGGAATTTTGAAGGCGTACAATTTAAAGATAAATAGCGGTGAAATGGCAAAAGAGGATGCTATAAATGCTGCTATTAAGGATATCAATATTTTAAGATATGGCAATAATGAATATTATTTCATGTTGGATTTAAATGGAATAAATATGGCAAGTGGAAATAAACCGCAAGCTAGAGGAGAAAATTGGCTAAATATTGAAGATACAAAAGGTAAAAAGTTTTTTATTGAGATGATAGACAGCGTAAAAAAAAGAGGTGAAGGATTTATCAGTTACTATTATACTAAGATCGGTTCAGATATTCCATCACCAAAACAATCGTATGTAAAAGGGTTTTCTGAATGGAATTGTTTGATTGGAAGTGGCTTATACATAGATGATTTAGAAGCCGAAGTATCATCCTTAAAGGGAGATATTTGGACAGCTGTTGGAGTTGCAATAGTAATAGCTTTAATAATCGGTTTCATATTTTCGAAAACAATAACAAAACCGGTTTTAGAATTAAACGATGCTGCAGATAAGGTTTCTAATGGTAATTATAACGTTTCTACAAATGTTGAAACGAAGGATGAAATAGGACAACTTTCCAGATCTTTTATGAAAATGGTTGAAGATATTAAAAAATCCATATTTATTGCTGAAGAGAAAACAAACCAAGCAGATGAATCGGCATTAAAAGCTGAGCAATCTAAATTGGAGGCAGAAAAACAAAGGAAGTACTTAGCAGATAGTGTTGAAAAGTTACTTAAAAATATGGATAGATTTGCAAACGGTGACCTAACAGTAAGGCTTAAAGTTGAATCTGATG
>DAINPX010000269.1:0-4878 GCA_036743235.1 Melioribacteraceae bacterium | reverse complement strand
TGCACGCGGTCAAACAACTGCAGTATTTCAGTTTGAAAGTGCCCCGATGAGGGAATATTTAAAAAGACTTGTTCCCACATCTATTAAAGATTTATCGGCAATGAATGCGTTGTACCGTCCGGGACCTATGGAATACATCGATTCTTTTATTGCTCGTAAATTTGGGAAAGAACCTGTTGAATATTTGCACCCGTTATTAGAACCGATTTTAAAAGAAACCTACGGAATTATTGTATATCAGGAACAAGTTATACAAATTGCAAATAAAGTTGCTGGAATGACATTGGCAGACGCTGATTTGTTGAGACGTGCCATGGGTAAAAAAGATGCCGAAACAATGTTAAAGCAAAAAAAAATATTCATGGAGCAATCCGAAAAAAACGGGATACCTGCCAAAGTTGCCGAAGCTATTTTTGATGATATAGATAAATTTGCAAATTATGGGTTTAATAAAAGTCACGCTGTAGCATATAGTATAGTAGCTTATCAAACAGCATATCTAAAAGCACATTATTTGCCGGAATTTTTAGCTGCAAACCTTACAAAAGAATTTGGAAAGAGTGAAAAAGTTTCAATATTGTTAGAAGACTGTAGAAAACTAAAAGTTAAAGTATTAACTCCAAGTGTTAATAAACCTTCTGTTTATTTTGTTGTTGAAAACGGAACTATTGTATTTGGTTTAGCTGCAATTAAAAATGTTGGTGTTAACGCAGTTGAAGAAATAATTAGAGCGCGAAGAGAGAACGGAAAGAATTTTACAAGTATTTATGATTTTTGCAAAAACATTGATACAAGAATTGTAAATAAACGTGTATTGGAAGGTTTAGTATTAGCGGGTGCATTTGACGATACAAAAGGAAGTAGAGCTCAAAATTTTGCTGCAGTTGAAATTGCATTAGAATACGCCTCTAACTCTGCCAAAATGGGTTATGATGGAATGGATAGTCTTTTTGGTGATGAAGAAATGGAGTTGGACGAACCGGAACTTCCAAATGTTGAACCATGGGATACAAAAGAAAAACTTGCAAGAGAAAGAGAAGTATTAGGGTTCTATTTATCCAGCCATCCGCTATCCAATTTTACTACAGAATATAATTCGTTTGCAGCGGGTAATTTGGGTGAAGCCGGCGATTTTACGGACGGTACAAACGTTTATGTTTGCGGTGTTATTACAGATGTAAAAACTAAAATTGATAAATCGAACAAACTGATGGCATTTTTTAAAATAGATGATTTTTCGGGAAGTTGCGAGTGTTTGGCTTTTTCTAAAGTTTATGACGTATTTGGCAAATACATAGAAAAAGAGAATCCTGTTTTGGTTAGCGGAAGAGTTGAAGCAGCCGGAGACGGAATTAAACTACATGCAGATGAAGTATATTCGTTAGTTGAAGCGAGGTATAAACTAACAAAAAAAATAATTTTGTATTTGGATGAAACTATTCACAAAGAAGATACAATAAAAAAACTTGGAAAAATATTAGATAATTATGACGGTAGTTTACCAGTTTATGCTTCGTTGTTACAAGGAGATAAACGCCGCGATTTTTATTTGGCAAAAAGAATTTCGCTAAGTGATAGTTGTATTAAAGAAATTGTTGAGGTTTTAGGAGAAGATAGTATTCGCTTTTCAACAAGTTGAACTTTAAATTAAAAAAAAACTTTTGTACATTTAAAGTTTAAATATTCATAAATAATAAAAAAGGTGCTACATGGAAAAAAAATGGGCTTTGATATTAGGAGCTTCAAGCGGGTTTGGCGGGGCAAGTGCTTTAGCCTTGGCTAAAAACGGTTACAATATAATTGGTGTACACTTAGATAGACTGGCAACAATGCCTCAAGTTCATGCCTTAATCAAAAAAATTGAGAAAGCGGGACAAAAAGCTTTATTTTACAATATAAATGCAGCCGATCAATTAAGACGTAATGACGTTTTGGATGAGTTAAAAGAAATATTTAAAGGCGAAGAAAAAGTTAATATTTTAATTCATTCTTTGGCGTTTGGTTCTTTACGTCCTTACATTGCAAAAAACCCTAACGATTGTATTACTCAAGCACAAATGGTAATGACGCTTGATGTAATGGCACATAGCCTTGTTTATTGGACGCAAGGGTTAATTCAAAACGATTTATTTGCAGAAGGCGGAAGAATATTTGGATTAACTAGTGCCGGAAGTCAAACAGTTATTCCCCATTATGGGGCAGTTAGCGCAGCAAAAGCAGCAATGGAATCGCACATAAGACAACTTGCGGTAGAATTGGGAAATATGAGAATTACTGCAAATGCTTTAATGGCAGGTGTAACCGATACCCCCGCACTTCGTAAAATTCCATTGAATGAAAAGATGATGACATCCGCTAAATTAAAAAATCCCGGCGGTAGATTAACTACCCCCGAAGATGTAGCTAATGCTATTGTTTTATTAAGCGACCCGCGTGCAGATTGGATTTCGGGTAACGTTATTGGTGTTGACGGAGGCGAGTTTATTGCAAATTATATAGGTGATAAGGTAAGTCAACCAATAAAATAAATATATAGTGAGGAAAATAATGGTAAAATTTGAATTTACCGAAGAACAGAATATGTGGCGCGATATAGTTCGCGATTTTGTAACGAATGAGATTAAACCGATTGCTTCTAAAATTGATAGCGAAGAAAAAATTCCGAGAGATTTAATTAACAAATTAGGTGAATTAGGTGCATTAGGCGTTGCTTTTCCCGAAGAATATGGCGGTGGCGGACTGGGTGAAATTGGATATTGTTTAATGCAAGAAGAAATTGCACGCGGATGTATGAGTACAGCCACATTTATTGGTGCACATCAATCTATTGGCAGTAATGCAATATATATTGGCGGAAACGAAGAACAAAAGAAAAAATATTTAACTCGTTTGGCAACCGGTCAGGCTATTGGTGCATACTGTTTAACCGAAGCTCAAGCAGGAAGTGATGCATTTAATTTAAAAACTCGTGCTTATTTAGAAGGAGACGAATGGGTTATTAACGGTGAAAAACTTTGGATTACCAACGGAGGAATTGCCGATATAGTTTCTGTTTTTGCACGTACCGATAAAGGTATCAGTGCATTTATAGTAGAAACAACAAACCCGGGGTTTCATGCAGGACCTGCCGAAAAGAAGATGGGTATAAAAGGAAGCACTACAAACGCTATTACTTTTGATAATGTACGAGTACCGAAAGAAAATTTATTAGGCGTAGATGGACGCGGCTTTTTAATTGCCATGAAAACTTTGGATGCAGGTAGATTGGGTTTAGGTGCAGCTTGTTTGGGTGCTGCAAAAGAATTATTTGAGCTTTCTATTGCGTATAGTAAAGAAAGAAAACAATTTGACCAGCATATTGCAAATTTTCAAGCAATTCAGCATATGATTTCTCAAATGGCTGTTATGGTTTATAATATGGAAACAATAGTTTATCGTACTGCAATTGATTATGATTTGAAGAAGGATATTTCTACTCAATCTGCAATGGTAAAATATTATTGTTCGGAATCTTTGGATAAAATTGCCGATATAGCAGTTCAAATACATGGTGGAATGGGATATTCGAAAGAATTACCGATTGAGCGTTTTTATCGTGATAGCCGTATTAATAGAATATTTGAAGGTACTAACGAAATACAGTTAGGAATTATTGCACGCGATGCATTAAAGAAAAACGGAAAGATATTTAAAAAATAAAAAGGAGTATATAATGAAACCTTTTACATTTACAGACGATAACTTTAAAGCCGAAGTATTAGATTCGGAAATACCGGTTGTTGTAGATTTTTGGGCAGTTTGGTGTGGTCCTTGTCGTATGATTGCTCCTATAATTGAAGAATTGTCTGCTGCTTATGAAGGTAAGGTAAAAATTGGAAAATTGGATGTTGATACTAATCCACAATCTGCAGTAGCTTACGGAGTAAGAAGTATTCCAACTGTACTATTCTTTAAAGGCGGACAAGTTGTTGATACTATAATAGGTGCGCAATCTAAAGCAGTATTTGATCAAAAAATACAAAAATTACTATAAAAATTAACACTTTTATTAATAAACCCCTTATAATTTTATTAAATAAGGGGTTTTTTTATTTTAAAACCAAACTAAGTTATCTGTTTAAAAAATTTGTAATAATTATGCAATTTAACAAATTTTTTATGCATATTTATACATTTTTATTTATATTGTTGCACTAAATTTTAAAAAGTTATGTAAAATTCTTAAAAATAAGAAACTATCTTCAACTAAAAGGGTAAATTTTTATAGAAAAATAGTGTAAAAAATTAGTAGCTTAATAAAAATTATGTTGACAAAAAAGTAAGAAAATTGTTATTTTAACAATGTAATTTGGCGAAATAGCCAAAAAAATAGGTGAGTAATATAATTTGTTACTTGACTTAAGAAAATAAAAATATTATTTTGTTGTGCAATTATTACGAATAATAAGAATTTTCTTATTGTTTAGACGAACTAGGACAAAAAAAGTTTTATTATTAATTAACTAACAACATCTAACAAACAAAAAGGGAGTAAACATGTTCAAAAAATATGTTACTTTAGTAGTAGCAATTGTTTTATTGCCGTTAATATTAAATGCGCAGGTAGAAAAAAAAGCTACCGTGAAATTTGATAGCGGAAACTCAATTGAAGCAACAAATTCAAATTTACAACGTATTGCCCCACAAACAGCAGCAGATTATGTATTTGTTGATGATATGGGAAATACATATGGACCGGCTATCGGCGCATTAAACCCATTGGCTTATGATCCTTGGGCAAATGTAATTGCTGAATGCCATAGAGGTAAATCTACTTATGGTTCAGGCGGGGAAATATGGTGGAATACTTCTACTGATGGCGGAACAACTTGGGCAAGA
>DAINPX010000268.1:0-4909 GCA_036743235.1 Melioribacteraceae bacterium | reverse complement strand
ACAATCCTTCGTCATCATCAATAATAAGTACTTTTACGTCTTTAAGGTTGCTGAACCTTATATTCGGATAGCGTCCCATAATTTCCCCGCTAAAAAAATTTAACTACGCTTACTTATTACAGTAACAAAATTTGATTAATTATAATTTCATTTTTTCTTCTATTCTTTTCAGTAAAACTCTCATATCTTCAATGGGTTTTAAGAATATATCTTCTTTGTTAAAGTTTATTTCTTTTAATTTTTCGGTTAATTTAAAATCACTGCTTCCGGTATATAAAATACATTGCATTTCCGGAATAATAGTATAAGCTTTAATAATAAACTCTTCGCCGTTAATTCCCGGAAGTCGCAAATCGACTATAGCTGCATCATATTTGCAATTATTTAATGATAATAAAGCATCCTCGGCACATTCAAAAGGTGTGCAATTATAACCTTCATCTTCAAAATAAAGTTGCAAATTAAATCTTAATTTTTCATCATCATCAACAATTAATAAATTATTCTTCTTCATATCATAAAGGCAGTTTTATTGTAAACTTAGTTCCTACTCCTTCCTTACTTTCAACCTCTAAAAATCCGTTATGGTTATTGGTAACTATCATATACGATACACTTAACCCCAAACCTGTCCCTTCTCCAATATCTTTAGTAGTAAAAAACGGTTCAAATATTCTGCTTTTAACTTTTTCGGGTATTCCAGGTCCATTATCTTCTACTTCAATTTTTAAATATTTTTCATCTTTAAATGCTCGTAAAAAAATTGTCGGAATTTTATTCGTATTATTTTCTTCCCTTAATGCCTGAACCGCATTTCTTATTAAATTAAAAAGCACTTGCTCCATTTCGGTTACGGTTATTTTTATTTCAGGTAAATTTCGTTCAAATTCTTTTATAACTCTAATGCTTCTAAAGTCGTATTTTTTCTTAAAATCATAATCGTTATTTGCCAATTCGTTAGTTTGATCAATTAATTTTTCTACACTATAAACAACTCTTTTCGATTCGCTTCTTCTACTAAATTGCAACATGTTTTTAATTATGTCCGATGCTTTTGCCGAAGCGTTTCGCATCGAGTCTATTATATCAAATATTTGCCTCTGTTCAAAATACATTTCCAAAAGGTTAATATCTATACCCAACGCCTTTGCAATTTCAATATTTTTGGGTAAATTGGGGCTTACACGTCTTAAAATATTTTGGCAACCTTGTACAATTGTACCAAGCGGATTATTTATTTCGTGAGCCATGCCTGCGGCAAGCCCGGCAACACTTAGCATTTTTTCGCTTTGTATCATTAATTGTTCCATATTACGAGCTTTTGTAATATCTTCTATTAATATCACACAACCGGGTTTATTAAAACGTTGAATTGGAGTAATTACATATTTTATGTGTTTCACTTCTCCCAAATCGTCTATTGATGTAATAACTTCTTCAAGTAATTCTTTTCGTTTTATTCCGGCATTAATTTTAGAACTTATTCCGTTTAGTATGGGAAATAATTCATATATATTTTGAGTCTTGTTATCTGTATTTTCGTTTCTAAAATTGTTTGAGAACTGATTAGATAAAGTAACGTTAAAATTATCGTCCACCGATATTAGCCCCAAAGGTAACGAATTGATTATATGTTTAACAAAATTAACAACATCTTCCAGTTCGTTTTCCATTCTTTTTCTTTGTGTAACATCTCTTGCCAATGTTTGAATTTCTTTTGGAATATCATAAGCGTCTCTGGTTATTGTGCTAGTTGCTTCAATCCAAACTTCTTTCCCCGATTTCGTTTTTGCTTTAAAAGTAAACGTATAATTGTTTTTTATAAAATATTTCGTTTTATAAGCATTCTCCAATATTTCGCTGTCTTCCGCACTTAATAAGATATTTGGTTTTTTGCCTATCAATTCAACAGGTTCGTATTCAAAAGTTGTAAAACACGAAGGTGATATATAAGTAAATTCTCCTTCAATATTTTGAACCATTATAACATCCGATGCATTTTCTGCAAGTAACCTAAATTTTTCCTCGCTTGTTTTTAACATTTTAAGAGCTTTATTTCTTTCGGTTATATCGGTCATTACACCAATTGATCCGATAACAATACCATTAGAATCTTTTATTGGAGAGGCACTTATCAATAAATCTTTATATTCGTTATTCTTTGCTTTAAAGCTAATCTCGTACTGTTCCGATATCCCATTTTTTCTGTTTTTATTATTTTCAAGAATAATATATTTATTTTCTGGATCCATTAACAGTTCATATCCAATTTTTCCTATTACTTCATCAAAGGTATATCCCAACAATCTCTCAAAACTTTTATTTACATATAATATTGTATCATCGTTATCTACCTGCAATACTGCTTCATTCATATTATCCATTAATGTTCTATAAAGTTCTTCACTTTTCTTTAATGCCTCACTTAATTTTTTATATTCTGTAATATCTACTAAAGTTAAAAAAAGATGCTTTTCGTTATTTAAATCAACAACTTGACCGTAAGTTAAACCTCTTCTAATATTTCCGTTAATGTTTACTTCAAGTTCGTAATTTTTTATAACCCCATCCGTGTTTAACTTTTGTAATATTTCTTGACGTATATCTTTAGCTAAAATATTCAACTCATCAAATGTTTTACCCAAAATATTATCTTTTTCTAAACCAAGCGTTTTACAAGCCAATTCGTTAATATCGGTTATTAGCCTTGTTTCGTTATTTATTATTATTAATGCGTTTGGGCTTTCGTTAAACAGTGAATAAAACTTTTCTTCCGATTTTTTTAAGGCTTCTTCATAAGCTATTCTCGAAGTTATATCAATACCATAGCCAACTAAATATTCCTCACCGTTTGTTAATAATTTTACACCGGTAAAATAATAAGGGATTTTTTGACCCGATTTAATAATTAATCCCGCTTCAACTTCCGATTTATCGTTTTCGAAAGTTGTTCCAACTCCATTTAAAATCTTCTGTTTATCATTTTCATCAAACCACGTCAATATATTTTTATTTTTAAGTTCATCTGCACTATATCCCGTAAATATTTCATGATTTTTATTCCACCTTATTAATTGCCCGCCCTTATTATAAATATAAAAAATTCCCGGAACGCTATCTAATACGGTAGCATTAAAAATTCTTTCTTTTTCAAGTTCTTCGGATGCTTTTTTAATTTCCGTAATTTCTCTCACTGTTCCTATTATTGATACAACCTTTCCGTTTTCCCTTTGAAAAACTTTTTCTTTTTCGGTAAACCACCTCCACTCTCCTAAAGCATCTCTCATCCTATATTCAAAGGTGTAAACCTTATCATCATTATCATCATAGCCATTTTTAAAATATTCAACAAATTGTACAGTATCTTCAGGGTGTAAAATTTGCTCATAAAATTTATTACTGTCAATTTTAATTTCTTTCGGATTATAACCTAAATCTTCTAATAGATTTCTATTAGAATAAATAGTTTCGTTAATTTCTACATCTTTAATAAATATTATATCCGGCGATTGTTCTGTAATTCTTTCAATAAATAATTGTTTTTCTTTTAATTCATATTCAAATAATTTTCGTTCGGTTATATCTTTAATATTGCATAAAAACAAAGGTTTTTGGAGTGTAACTATTTTTGTCATTGTAATTTCGGTTATAAACTCCTCACCGTTTTCTTTTTTATGTATCCATTCAAAAGTTTTATTTCCTAATTCATTTACTTGACTAATTTTTTCTAATACCATTTGAGATGATAAAATTCCGTTTGATTGATATGTGGGAGAATAGATGATAGGACTTTTACCAACCAACTTTTTTTTATGTGTTACATTAAACAAATCAAGTGCAGCTTTATTACAATCAATTATTATTAAATTTTCATCAGTAAGCAATAAAGGAAAACTTGAATTTTCATACAAAGACTTAAATCGTTTTTCCGATTCAATAAGCTCGTCAGTAGTTTCCTGTAGTTTCTTTTGATTTCTTTTTATTCTTTTAAAACTTTTTTCCGTCTCAGATAAAAAAAGCAATACTCCAAATGCCGTAACAATTACTATTATAGTTCTATCTATAACATGAGCCACTGTTACATAATAATTGTTAAACGATTTTATAATTCCGTTTAATTCCAAATAGCCGATAACCATTATTGTAATTATTGAAAATAATACCGAAACAAGATACCCTTTTTTATTTAGTATTAACCCCGCGATAACTAGTGTACCCGGTATTGTAAAAAGTACTGTATCATGAACACCGTTAAACGTTACAGCACGATAAAACGTAAATAATTGTAAAAATACAACTAATAAAATTCCTGATGCCTTATAATATCCTCTTATAACTAAAATTAAGTTTATAAACAATAAAACCAATAAACTTAAAAACAATTCGGCTGCATTAATATTATCTTGTAAAATTCTATTTACCACGAATATAAAAAAGCCGATAAAAACAATAAAATCTAAATAAAATATTAATCGGGCTTTGGGGTTTACTTCTTCATCGTCACTTATTGCAGGCGTAAAGAATTTAGTTATATACATTATAAAGTTATTATTTTTCATATATTTAATGTGTTATATTCTTTCATTCATTATCGAAAATTTTTTAATAAATTTTAGCATAATTAATAAGATTTTTTATTCGTATATAAAATTACTTGCGCAGAAAACCAACAAAAAATTATATGCCATGGTTTGAGGCGTGTTACTTCTTTAACCCTGCTATTTGAACCGGCAATGACAGGAGAAAAAAAGAAAAAGCAGGAGAAAAACCCTCTCAAGTCTGAGGTTTATTTCCTGCCCTTCCGTTTTTATTACTGTATCTCTTGGTTCGGAAAAGATTTGGACTTGCATTATACAATTGTGTAAACCCTCTATCAAAACCGATGAATTCTTTTTAATTCAAAATTCAA
>DAINPX010000267.1:0-4949 GCA_036743235.1 Melioribacteraceae bacterium | reverse complement strand
GAACAATCTGATTTGTTGCAGGCAATTTTTGGACGTAACGGTGAATCTCCAATTCCGGTTATTGCTGCTTACAGTCCCACAGATTGTTTTTATACAGCGATAGAAGCAAGTAGAATTGCCTTAAAATATATGACACCAGTTTTGATGTTAACAGACGGTTATATTGCAAACGGATCGGAACCATGGAGATTGCCGAATATTGAAGATTTACCGAAGATAGAAGCAAAACATCGCACAGAACCAGAAGGATTTATGCCTTATTTAAGAGATGAAAATTTGGCAAGACCTTGGGCAGTTCCCGGTACACCCGGTTTAGAACATAGAATAGGCGGTTTGGAAAAAGCTAATATTACAGGTACCGTAAGTTATGACCCTGATAATCATGATTTGATGTGTAGGTTGAGAGAGAAAAAAGTAAAAGGAATACAAAAAGATATACCTAATGTTGAAGTTAAGGGAGATGAAGAGGCGGAAATTCTTGTAGTTGGCTGGGGCGGAACTTATGGAGCCATTAGCGAAGCTGTAAGAAGAGTAAGAAATGCAGGTTTAAAAGTTGCTCAAGTTCACTTAAAATATATTTACCCGTTTCCTTCTAACTTGGGTGATGTTTTAAGAAAGTATAATCATATTCTAATTCCTGAAATAAACTTAGGACAGTTAGCCAAAGTTATTAAAAGCGAGTACTCGGTAAAGGTTAATCAATTTAATGTAATGCGTGGTTTACCGTTTAAGGCACATGATATTGAAAATAAAATTCGCGAGATTCTTGGAGGCGAAAATGGAAAATAATATAAAAATTGAAACTCAAGATATAAAATATACTGCTAAAGATTTTTCTTCGGGTATTGATGTAAGATGGTGCCCCGGTTGTGGCGATTATGCAGTGTTGGCTCAAGTTCAACGTTCTTTTCCGGATATCGGAGTTAAAAAAGAAAATATTGTGTGGATTGCAGGTATTGGTTGCTCAAGCCGATTTCCTTATTATATGGGAACATATGGTTTCCATACAATTCATGGTCGTGCAACTGCAATAGCAACGGGATTAAAAGTAGCTCGTCCGGAACTTTCGGTTTGGGTTGCTACCGGAGACGGTGATTTAATGAGTATAGGAGGTAATCACTTTATTCATGCGTGCCGTAAAAATGTTGATTTGAAAGTAATTATGTTTAATAATAGAATTTACGGATTAACCAAAGGGCAATATTCACCTACAAGCGAAAAGGGGAAAATTACCAAAAGCAGTCCGTATGGTTCGGTAGATTATCCGTTTAATCCAATGTCTTTAGCCTTAGGAAGTGAAGCCACATTTGTTGCCAAAACATTGGATAGAGATATTAAACATATGCAAGAAATGATTAAAAAAGCTGCCGTTCATAAAGGAATGGCTTTTATTGAAGTATATCAAAATTGTGTTATTTTTAATGACGGGGCATTTGAAAAGTTTACTGATAAAGAGACAAGAGCCGATAACGTAGTTGTTTTGGAACACGGTAAACCAATGATCTTTGGAAAAAATAACGATAAAGCAATAAAAATTGAAGGGTTTACGCCAAAAGTTATTGATCTCAACGATCCAAATAATTCTATTAATGATGCTTGGGTTCATGATGAGTTTGACGAAAATCCGATTAGAGCTTTTATTTTAGCTCATTTACCCGATCATGAAGGAATGCCTACTCCAATTGGTGTATATCGTAACGTTCGTAAAGAAACTTATGATGAAGCGGTTGATAGACAAATTGATACTGTAACAACCAAAAAAGGCAAAGGTGATTTAAAATCTTTGCTTTATAACGCAAATACTTGGGAAGTTTAATAATATTTTATCCCCTCTGTAAAAGAGGGGATTTTTTTATTTAAAAGGCAATTAAAGGGAATTATGTTTAATTTTATTGACTTAAAAGAATTGTTTATAAAAAACAATAAGTTTGTAATTACATGCCATGTTAACCCCGATGCGGATGCTTTAGGAAGTGAACTGGCTATATATTATATATTAAAAAAGTTTAATAAAGATGTAAGAATTATTAATTATAGCAAAACACCGGAAAACTTGTTGTTTTTAGATTCCGAGAATGTATTGGAAATTTATAATAACAAATTTCATGATGACATTATATTAAATAGCGATGTAGTTATATTTGTCGATTTAAATGCAATAAGTAGAACGAGATTAATGGCGGATGTTTTAAATAAATTTAATAAAATTAAAATATGTATAGATCATCACGAGTATCCTGAAGATTTTACTCCATATATCATATCTTCTACCGAAAGTTGCGCAACCGGTGAAATAATTTATGATTTTATAAATGATACAAAGATTTGCAATATTGATTATGATATTGCATTTTGTTTGTATGCGGCAATTATGACCGATACAGGATCGTTTAGATTTGACAGAACTTCATCAAAAACACATTTGATAATTGCCCAATTATTAGCTATGGGAATAAAACCGAATGAAATTTATATTAACATATACGAAAAATCGAATATCGAAAAAATTAAACTCTTGGGATTAATGCTATCCGATTTAAAGATTAATGATAATAAAGATATATGTTATTTTGTTATTACCGATAAAATGATTAATGATTACGGTGTTGAAGAGTCTGAAATTGACGGTTTTGTTAATAATACATTAACAATAAAAGGTATAAAAATTGGAATGTTGTTTATTGAACTTAAAGATGGCTTTAAAGTGAGTTTAAGAAGCAGAGGAAAAATACCGGTAAATATTTTAGCCAAAAAGTATGGTGGTGGAGGTCATTTAAACGCTTCTGGCATTAGGATGATTGAAAAATCGATTGATGAGTATATTGATTTATTAATTAAAGATGCCGAAGACATTATTAAAAATTATGGAGAAGAAAATGTTTAATATTACTCTAAAATCCAAATTGCAAGACTCCGTTTTTGAAAAATCTTCAATTAATGTCGAATTTTTTAAAAATGACGAAAATTTATCCAAAACTGTTGAAGACTACTTAATTAAAAATAGCATAAAAATAAATGCAGTTATTCACAAAAAATTAATTGAAGAAAAAGATTTTGGTGAAGTGAAAATTCAAGGTTTTGATGATAACCCTTATTTAACTTTAATAAAAAAAATAAAAGTAGATAAAAAGTTTAATAACGATTTTTTTAGGAATTTTTGTGCCGGTTTAATAAAAGAAATTAAAAACGAACCGGTTAATGCTTTGTATATTCAATTGCCCGAATTTACTGAATTTGAAAAATATTTTGATAGCGAATTAGGTTTTTATCAGTCGTTTGTTGAAGGAATTTTATTGGGAAATTACTCATTTGATAAATATAAAAGTGATAAAAAATCAGTTAAAAATTTAAAAGTCTATTTTGTTACAGATAAAAAAACTATAATATCTGAAGCTATTAAAACAGGTGACAACATAATACAAGGAGTATTTTATACAAGGGATTTGGCTAATGAAATACCTGATGTGTTAACCCCTCAAACATTAGCAGAAAGTGCTAAAAATGAATTAGTTAAGTTAGGAATAAGTGTAAAGGTAATAAATACAGACCAGCTTAAAAAGATGGGGATGAACGGAATTTTAACTGTCGGAAGAGCAAGTGTAAATCCGCCATTAATGATGGTGTTGGAATATAAACCAAAAGCAAAAGCTATTTCAAAAATTGCATTAGTTGGTAAAGGAGTTACTTATGATGCCGGCGGTTTATCTATTAAAACTACAGAAGGAATGATTGAAATGAAAGCCGATATGGCGGGTGCCGGAGTTGTAATGGGTGTATTAAAGGCTGCCGCATTAGAAAAATTACCGGTACATTTAATTGGCGTAATTCCTGCAGTAGAAAACGTTATTAGCGGAAATGCTTATAAACCAAGCGATATAATTAAAACAGCTTCGGGAAAGACCATTGAAGTTGGCAACACGGATGCCGAAGGAAGAATAATACTATCGGATGCTTTGCATTACGCTTGTAAACAAAAACCCGATTATTTAATTGATTATGCTACATTAACAGGTGCTTGTGTTGTTGCCTTAGGTGAATTTACTGCAGGACTTTTTGTAAATGATGAAAATCATGCAAATAATTTACTTAATGCTGCTAAATCCGTTGGTGAACGTTTATGGCAAATGCCGATGTGGGATGAATACAATACATTAATAGAAAGTAACATTGCTGATATAAAAAATATTGGCGGTAAATGGGGTGGGGCAATTACTGCCGCAAAATTTTTAGAACATTTTGTTGACGAAAATATAAGCTGGGCACATTTAGATATTGCAGGTCCTTCAATTGCTTATAAACTAAATAGTTATTCCGATAAATACAATACCGGTTATGGTGTAAGATTAACCATAAAATACTTAAAGGAAATTTGTAAAAAATAAATTTTGAATTTTTATTTTAAAACCTCTGTTAATATATAAATTATCAGAGGTTTTTTTATGGCATTTCATATTTCTAAAATAGTCGATTTATCGTTTGAAGAAGCAGAAAAACGAATTAGGGAAGAATTAAAAAATATTGGATTTGGCATTCTTACCAAAATAGATGTAAAAAAAACATTTAAAGAAAAAATTGATGTAGAGTTTAGAGATTACAAAATATTAGGGGCTTGTAATCCTAAGTTTGCACATCAAGCTTTAACCGAAAACGATAAAATAGGTGTTATTCTTCCTTGTTCTGTGGTAATTCAAAAACATAAAAATAATGAAGTAGAAATTTCTATTATGAATCCTGCACCATTTATGGGATTAGTTGAAAGTGAAAAAATAACTGATTTTGCAAAACAAATTGAAAAATTATTAGAAGATGCACTTAAAAGTGTTTAATTTTAGTCTAATTGCTAAATTATCGAAAATAAGCATAATACCAAAAATATAACATCTTTTGCATAAATAATATCGTATTGTTTTTTTATCTATGTTATTTATTCGTAGTATTATAAAAATTAT
>DAINPX010000266.1:0-4958 GCA_036743235.1 Melioribacteraceae bacterium | reverse complement strand
CCCTTTAAAACTAAAATTAGTGGGAACGGTAACAGTTTAACAATGTATAGTTCAAATTACGGAAGTTGGTATGAAAACTGTGATTTGCAAGATATTATTTTAAAGGGGAGATCGGTATTAGGAAGTAATATAACATTTTATGGTAATGTGTTAAATGCAGATACTTTGTTTAATATGGATTCACCTGCATATCAGTATTTTGTTGATGTTGAGGGGGGACTTACAAACAATGGTTACGTTGGATTTATTAAAGGATTTAATGTTAAAGGAAATTTTAACGAAAGCGGTACTTGGAAGGCTTTAAATGTTGCGTTAATAGGAACGGAAAATCAAACAGTTAACTACCCTGATATAATAGAAAGCAAAGTAGAATTTCATTCAAATATTACAGGGACAAGCTATCAATGGCAAAAAAACGGTGTAAATATACAAAATGCAACTTCTTCAATTTTAACTTTTAATACTTTAACCGAAAATGATTACGGTATTTACAAATGCGTTACAAATAACGGAGACTCACGATTAATAATTGTTGAACAGTACAACAACTCCGAATTTAAAATTTATGACGTAGTAATTTCTTATGTATCGCAAACAGCTACAAAAATTGACTGGAAGACAACATTGCCGGCAACAGGATTTGTTTTTTATGCCGAAAACGACACTACCTACGGATTCCCTTTAGAAGCCCCCGAAGATGGCAATTATAAAACCGAACACTCTATTACTTTAACTGACTTAACTTATAATTCGCATTATTATTTTATTATAGATCAGAACGATGAAAATTATAATTATATCCGTTCCGGAACTTATGGCTTTATTGCAGGCGATTCTATAGTAAGCGTAAATGAAAATGCACAACCTTTTAGTTTTTATTTATCGCAAAATTATCCCAACCCGTTTAATCCTAATACAACTATCAATTTTTCAATACCAAATACTTCAAACGTAAAATTAATAATTTATGACGCACTTGGCAAAGAAATTGAAAAATTAATAGATAAAGAATATGGCTCGGGGAACTATTCGGTTAACTGGGATGCATCTAATTTAGGTAGCGGGGTTTATTTTTATAAGTTATCGGCAGCAGGTTTTAGCACTATATGCAAAATGATTTTAATTAAATAAGTTAAAAAATCGGATGCCGTAAAATGCAAGAAATTTAATAATATATTACTTTTACGGCAGCCGAAATTTCAAATCAATTATTATTAATCAATAAATTATAAATCCGGGTCAATTCCCTTTGTTATCCAATTTTCGGCAATCTTTTCATAATTCGCAAATTTTGAAGCATCAATGTATCGTTCCCATTTATAAATACCACTTTCTTGGGCAAGTCTTTTAAATTGGTTTGTTAAAATTGTACTTGCTAAAATAACCGCTGATTTATCCATTCCGGCTTTTTTATAAGCTTGTTGCCCTACAATCATAGCATCTTGTGCTTCGGGGGATAGAGGTTTTAATTCCCGCATATCAACCAAAACACCAAAGCTACCTTTATTGGTAGAAAGTGTTCTTTTCGATTCTTCAACCCACTGTTGCATTTCTTCGGTTCTTATAAACCCGTTAAAGGTAATTTTATAACCGAATCCTTTTTTTTCTATTTTATACATGGCAACCTCTTTTAATGAAATATTAAAGGCAATATTCAGTTTAATATAAGTAAAAAATCTGAAAATTCAATATTAATTTTATAAAACTTTAATAATTTAATCAATTACTTAAATAGGGTTGCAATTAATAAATTAAATTTGTTTAAAATAATTATACCCACAATATTTAAATATTTAAACAATTAAATTAAAACAAAGTGAGAAGGGATTAGAATATACACCATTTATTTATCAACTTTTTCTAAAACCAGCCTAAATCCGATACACTCGTTTTTTAATTCGGGTTGAGCACTATCTCTAAAAACAACTCTACAAAAAGAAGGAAAACTTAAATACCATGCACCGCCTCGCAATACTTTAGAATATCCTTTCTCGGCACCTTTTGGATTATCTTTTGGGCTATCTGAATAATAATGCTGACTGTACCAATCATTACACCATTCAAAAACATTTCCGCTCATATCGTAAATTCCAAGCTCGTTTGGCAATTTCGTACCAATTTTATGAATTATTTTATCACTATTAATGTGAGACCAACCCACATCATTTAAATTATTGCTGCCGGAATAAATAAAACCTTTAGAATATTTCCCTCCTCTTGCGGCATATTCCCATTCAGCTTCGGTAGGTAAGCGATAATTTAAGCCGGTTTTTTGATTTAATAAAGCAATAAAATTTTGAATATCAAAAAAATTTACATTATGAATCGGTAAACTATCCCCTTTGAAAATTGCAGGATTATTTCCCGTAATAGTTTCCCATTCTTTTTGAGTTACTTCGTATTTTCCTATATAAAAGCTGTTAATATATACTTCATGAATAGGACCTTCGGATTTTTCGTCACTATTGGCACCCATTAAAAAGTTACCCCCTTCAACAAAAACCGGTTGAAAACTTTGACCATTTGTATTATAGGTAATAAATAGGAGTAAAACAAAAACAAAACGTAACATAATTCCACCGAAACTTAAATTAAACTTAAATTGTATTATTTAAAAAGTTAAAACCCTATCACTATCCGTAACCCAATTTGCCAACGCATCCATAGTGGATTTTTCTGCTCCTTCAAAATATGGATGATTTTTATAAATTCCGCATCTAACCATACAAGTACCGCAAACTTTTACACTTACACCATTTAAAATTAAAGCCTTAAGCATTTGCGATAAGTCTTTGTCGTAATTTTCAGGAAGTCTGCAAATATCTCTTGCCATATCAACCGAATCGTTCATTAAAAATATCCTTACTTCATTCCCGTTTTTGCGCAAGGTATCTGCCAGCCTTAAACCATTCCAAGTAACATCGGTACCATCATAAGGTTCACGATTAAAAACAATTAATACTTTCATATTGTTGCCGTAAAAATTTAGTTCGCATTATTAAATATATAAATTTTTTAATTATCCAAAAAATTATCCATTTTATAAGGAGAAATAATTTATTATATTAATATTTTGTATATTTATTAATTACAGTGAAATAATGGACACTAACATCAAAAAAAGATTTGAAAATTTATCTAAAAGAAGTAAAATTATTTTTCTTTCTACATTCGTAGTAATAATTATTGTTTTATTTATGCTTGTTTTCGGCAGTAGTACTACCGAAGAAGAGATACCGACTTACAAAGTTAAAAAGGGGAATTTTTTAATTTCTCTTGCCGAAAGTGGTGAGTTAATAGCCAAAAACAGTATAACAATTCCGGCACCCCGCGTTAGAGGTACGCTTAAAATAGTGTATTTAATTCCTGAAGGGAAATATGTTGCTGCAGGCGAAGTATTGGTTAAATTTGATCCAACAGAAGCACTGGCAAAAGTACAAGAAGAACAATCAAAATTAGAAATGGCAATGTCTGAAAAAGATAAACTGTTGGCTAACCATTCTTCTTCAAACGCTCAAATGGAATCCCAATTAAAAAGTGCCGAATTAAGTTTTGAACTTTCAAAACTTAACTTAGAACAAATGAAATTTGAAGCCGAAGCCAAACAAAGAGAAGCAAAACTTAATCATCAAAAAAACGAGTTAAGCTATTTACAAACCAAACAAGAATTTGAATCAAAAAAGATTATTCAAAATAGCGAACTAAAAAAGATGCAGATAGAAATTAAGCAACGCCAAAACGATTTGGATGAAGCTAAACGTGTTTTGGATGCTTTAACTTTAACTGCCCCTGCAGAAGGGTTAGTGGTTTATGCAGCAAATTGGTCTAATGACGGAAGAAAATATACAATAGGTGATACGCCTTGGGGAGGAGCAACAATTGTAACTTTACCGGATTTATCTTTTATGCAAAGTTTAACATCGGTTAACGAAGTGGACGTTAGTAAAATTAAAGTAGGCAATAACGTTGTTGTTAAATTGGATGCTTTTCAAGATAGCACTTTTGAAGGTACTATTGCAAACGTTGCCTCTTTAGGAAAGCAAAAGGGGAACGACCCTAATATTAAGGTATTTGAAGTATTGGTAGATATTAAAGGAAAATCAAAAATTCTTAAACCGGGTATGACTACGTCTAATAAAATTGTAATTAACCAAATTTCAGACGTAATATCGGTGCCCCAAGAAGCGGTTTTTGATAAAGGGAAAAATAAAGTTGTTTATGTTAAAGACGGTTCTTCATACGAAGAAGTAAAGGTTGAAACAGGGGAGAAAAACGAAGACTTTGTAGTAATAACAAAAGGATTAGAAGGCGGGGAAACCGTATTCCTTAAAGATCCCACTATTACAGAAGAAGATAAAGGGAAATCAGATAACTCAGGCATTCCCGAAGATAAAAGATGAACAAAATAGAAAATTTTAAAATAGGAATAGCCGAGCTAAAAGCCAATATGCTTAGAACGGCTTTAACAATGCTCGGAATTATTTTTGGTGTGGGGGCAGTAATTGCCATGTTATCAATTGGAGAAGGTGCTCGCCAAGAAACATTAGAACAGATTGAGCTTTTAGGTACAAATAATATTTTAATAAAAAAAATTGAGAAATCGCCAAACGATATAAAAGAGAAAAACACTTTTTCACCGGGGCTTAATTTAAATGATGCCGGTTCTATTCTTAAAATTAATCCTTTTGTTGAAGCCGTTACGCCACAACGCGAATTTAAAGTTAAAGTGATGTATAAATCAGAATTTGCCGAAACCAATATTATAGGAACATATCAAAATTATCCGAACACTTTTAACAGTTCGACTGAAGAAGGTGTGTTTTTTAACGAAACTCATCTTGCAAATTACGCATCCGTATGTGTTATAGGTAACGGAATAAAAGAAAGACTTTTTAAATTTGAAACTCCGATTAATAAAAAAATTAAAATAGGTACTGAGTGGTTTAGAATAATAGGCG
>DAINPX010000265.1:0-4976 GCA_036743235.1 Melioribacteraceae bacterium | reverse complement strand
TGATGACTCGGTAAGGTTATATATCAATCCTGTTTTAGGAAATTTAAAACCACAAGCAAATATTACATATGTATCTGCAACACCAGGTGCTGATTTATTAAATGTAGGTGCAGCCGCATTGCGACAAGGAAGTAATATATATAGCATGAAAATTGACGGTTTGAAAGTATCAACCCAATGGAGCGATATTGTACCTGTTGAATTAACTTCATTTAATACTGTTAATTTTGGCAAAAATATTAATATTAATTGGTCAACAGCAACCGAAACAAACAATTTGGGCTTTGAATTATTCCGTAACGGTACTAAAATTGCTTTTGTAAGCGGTAAAGGTACAACAACCGAAAAACAGAACTATTTTTATGAAGATAAAAATTTAAATAACGGTAGTTATAAGTATGAACTTTATCAAATTGATTTTGACGGTTCAAAGTATTTAGTTGCTTCAAGTTTATCGGAAGTGAATGTAAACCCAACTACGTTTAATTTAAGCCAAAACTATCCCAATCCTTTTAACCCATCAACCACAATTAATTTTTCTATTCCAAAATCAACAAATGTAAAAATAACTATATTTAATGCAATAGGTAAAGAAATTGCTGTTTTGGTAAACGGGAATTTTGAATCCGGTGAACATAATGTTGTATGGAATGCTGATAATGTTTCCAGCGGTATGTATTTTTACAAAATGGAAGCAGGAAATTTTACTTCAACAAAAAAAATGATGTTAATTAGATAATATATAATAATTTGTAAATAAAAATCCCCTTTAATATTTCAAAAGGGGATTTTTTATTTTAAATACTTTCCGTAACGTCATCTACTAAATAAATAATCGATTTATAACTAATTCCGGTATTTACACTTAATCCAATCTCACAGGTTCTACTGTTGCTATAACCTTCGTTACAATTATTTGTTAAACTTGGTTCTAGATTTCTGAGTGCTGAAGAGTTTAATTCGGGATAAGTGAAACCTCTATCGCCGGCAAAACCACAACAACCAACTTCGGCAGGAACAATAACATTAGAAACGCATAATGATGTAAGTTCTTTGAACTTTTCTTCAAGACCCATTTTTTTAGAACTACAAGTTGTGTGTATTGTAACGGTTTTATCTTGTTTATTAAATTTTAATCTGTCTTTTAATACTTCATATATAAATTCAATAGGTTCATAAATTTTGAATTTTGCATTATTATGAATGGCAATAAATTCCTTAGTTCTATACATACAAGGACTTGTATCGTATAAAACGGGGTATTTGCCTTCTTGTGAAGCTATATTTAAAGCTGTAATAAGTTCTTCTGTTTTGGCATCCCCTTGTTGTTTAAAACCTTTGCTTGCAAATGCCATTCCACAACATAAATTATTTAAGTTTTCAGGATATATTATTTCGAAGCCGGCTTTTTGCAATAATCTTGTCATTACCGTAGTTTGCGATTCTTCGGTATCATCGTATTTAGAAGGTCCCATGCTACGACTGATACAGCTTGGAAAATATACTACTTTAAAAGGGTTTTCTTCTTTTACCGGTATTTTAATTATATTATCTGCCCCTTTCGGCATGTATTTATTCCATAAAGGTATATTATGATTACCAATTTTATATAAACCTTTGCTAATCCCTTCCATAACGGTTGTACCCAAAACAGTATGAAATAAATTAACTAAACTCAACCCGTTTTTAGCAGCCCAAGTAACTAAATCCATATGGTTTGCAAGTGTTTGGGCAATATTATTTGCAGTACCAGAAGAGGTTTCCAAGCGTAATTGTTTTATTAAATTACCTGTATTTATATCAACAGGACAGCTTGTAGCACATAATCCGTCAGTAGCACAAGTTTGGTTACCAAAATAATCGAAAGAATTAATAAAAGTGTTTAATCTTTCATGGTCTTCGTCCGAGTATTTCAGTCTATGTATTTCTCTCCAAGCAACAATTCTTTGCCTTGGTGATAAGGTTAATTCTTTGGACGGGCAGTTAACTTCGCAGAACCCGCATTCAATACATTTATCAATAATCGGGTCAGCAATTGGCATCGGTTTTAAATTTTTAACAAAGATGTTTTTATCGTTATTAATAATAACACCGGGATTTAATAAATTATCAGGGTCAAAAATGTTTTTAATCTCCTTCATAATTTCATAAATCTCGGTACCCCATTCATATTCCACAAAAGGAGCCATATTACGTCCGGTACCGTGTTCGGCTTTTAACGAACCGTCATATTTTTCCACAACAAGTTTGGAAATATCTTCCATAAAATATTTATAACGGTTAACTTCGCTATCGGAATTAAAATCTTGCGAAAACACAAAATGAATATTTCCTGCAATAGCATGTCCCCAAATAATTGTATCGTTATAACCGTGTTTATCAAATAAGGATTGCAAATCTAAAACCGCATCTGCCAAGTGTTCAGTTGGTAAATTAACATCTTCAATTATTACGGTAGTACCAGTTTTACGAGCAGCACATACTGTAGGAAATAAACCTTTCCGTATATCCCATAGTTTTTTATATTCATATTTGTTGGTAGTAAAACTTATCGGTTGAACTTTGGGTAAATGATCAATCGATTTAGTAATCTCATCAATTTGTTTTCCCAAAGTTTCTTTATCCATTGAAGAAGTTTCAATTAATAGTGCAGTTACTTGGTCTCCTAAATCTTTAATAAATTCGGGCATTCCGGGTTTATTTTGTGCAGCGCGTAAAGCTGCTCTATCCATTATTTCTGCAGCATCAACCGGTAAATTATTAAAAATGGGAATTGCCATGCATGCTGTCTTAGTATCTTCAAAAAAGATTAAAGCAGTTGCTTTATTAGGCAACTCGGGTACGGTTTTAAGAGTAAGTTCGCTAATAAATCCTAAAGTTCCTTCACTTCCAATCATCAAATGACTAATAATTTCAAATGGATCTTCAAAATCAATTAATGAATTGACACCGTAACCGCAAGTGTTTTTCATCTTGTATTTGTTATTAATTCTTTCGGCAATCTTTGTGTCTGCTTTAACTTTTTGCGATAAAGTTGTAATTTTATCAATTAAATCTTTACGTTTTGCATAAAAATTATCTCTGCTTAATTTATCTGAAGTATCTAAAATAGTGCCGTCAGAAAATACAATTTTCATCCCAATTAAAGTGTTGTAAATATTTTTGGCAGTTCCGCTTGTCATTCCGCTTGCATTATTAGCGGCAATACCGCCAATTTTAGCAGAGTTAATTGAAGCAGGATCGGGACCTAATTTTTTATGAAATGGAGCTAAATATAAATTTGCAAAAGCACCAACAACACCGGGTTGAAGTTTTATTTTTTCGCCGTTATCTAAAATTTGATATTTATTCCAATCTCCTCCCAATATTAGTAAAACCGAATCAGAAATGGCTTGACCTGATAAAGAAGTTCCTGCAGCTCTAAAAGTAATTGGTAATTTTAACTTATTACATTCAATTATAACTTTTTGAGCTTCTTCTTCGGTTTCAACTTTAACAACCAGATTTGGAATTAATCTATAAAAACCTGCATCTGTTCCATACGCTAATTTTCTAAGTTCATCGTAAATCAATCTATCGGAAGGAATAAATTTTTCCAATATTTCAAAAAGCTTAAGATAATCTCCTTTCAACATGCTATTACTCGTAATTATAAATTAATTAGTTATTTTCCATTATATTTTCAATTTCGGAAATTGTTTTAGGAATCGGTTTACCTAAAACTTTGGCACCGTTAGGGGTAACCATAATGTCATCTTCAATACGCACGCCACCAAAATCAGTATGCTTTTCGGCTTCATCGTAATTAATGAATTCAACAAATTTATTTTGTTCTTTCCAAGTTTTAATAAGTTGCGGAATAAAATAAACTCCAGGTTCTACAGTTAAAACAAAACCCGGTTCAAGTTTGCGACCCAACCGTAAATATTTTAATCCAAATTGTTCGCTTCTGGTAATTTCTTCATTATAACCAACCAAAGCTTCACCTAAACCTTCCATGTCGTGAACGTCAAGCCCTAACATATGACCCAAACCATGAGGGAAAAATAATGCATGTGCACCGTTTTCAACTGCATCATCAGTATTACCTTTCATTAAATTTAAGTCTTTTAAATGTTCAACAATTGTTTTAGCGGCAATTTTATGTACTTCACGATAGGGAATGCCCGGTTTAATAAAATTAATAGCTTTTAAGTTTGCATTTAATACGGCATTATAAATCCCTTTTTGAAATTCTGTAAATTTTCCGCTAACAGGAAAAGTACGAGTAATATCGCTTGCATAATGCAATAAAGATTCAGCACCGCTATCTAATAAAGCTAATTGACCTGATTTCATTATATTATTGTGATAAGGGTTATGTAATTTGTCTCCGTTCACCGAAAAAATTGAAGCAAAGGAAGTACCATGACCCTTAGCAAAAGCATAAGCTTCTATGAATGAATAAATATCTCTTTCGCTAACACCGTTTTTAGTATTTTTCAATGCATATAAGTTCATTTCATAACTAATATCTAATGCTTTTTCAATTTCACTAATTTCAATATCTTCTTTTACGGATCTTTGTCTAATAATAGCTTTAATTAAGTCTTTTGAAGTATGTTGGTTAAGCTTTTTATAATTAATTGTAAGTAATTCGCTTAAATGTAATAAATTATCAGTTCTATATTGTGGAAGATAATGGAATAAAGCACCTTGTTTAAATAAATTAGAAATATATTTATAAAGTTTGTCAAAATACATCGTTTTGTTAACACCACAAAATGAAGCTTTTTCTGCTAAAGTAGGTTCTGCACCTGTCCAAACCAAATCATCTAATGTTAAATCCGTTCCAAAAAGTATTTCTTCATTGTTATCTATATCAATAACTCCGAACAATCCTTCATAATCTAATCCAAAATAATAAAGAAAAGAGCTGTCTTGTCTAAACTTATAAGTATTGGCAGTATAATTTATTGGAGAGGGGTTATTACCCG
>DAINPX010000264.1:0-4995 GCA_036743235.1 Melioribacteraceae bacterium | reverse complement strand
GACAAAACTAAAATCCAGGCAGTTTCTTAACTGCCTCTTGTTTTTTCTGACTTATAATTTTAGCGTAAATTTGTGTTGTTCTTATATCCGTATGCCCTAATAACGAACTTACCACTTCAATCGGTATTCCGTAAGTAAGCCCTAAAGTAGCAAAAGTATGGCGGGAACTATGGAAGATAATTTTTTTAGTAATTCCTGCTGCTGCCACCCACTCCCTCAAAACTGCATGGACTGTCCCCTTTGCCAAATTACCAAAAACTTTATCATCCGGCTTACAGTCTTTTTTATTAATATATTTTAAGGCATGTTCACTAATAGGTATATAAACATATTCTTGCGTTTTTTGTTGCCTTATCTCTATTTGATTATTATTAATATTAGAATAAGTTAGGTTTTTTAAGTCGCTATATCTCAAACCTGTATAACATGCAAACATGAAAGCATTTTTAACATCCGGCTTTCTGCATGGGGTCTGTTCAAGTTGTTTAAGCTCATCCAGCAATAAATATTCTCTATGGGTTGAAGGTTTTCTCTCTTTTACGTTTGCCAATCCGTTTTTAGGGATAAGCTCTAATTTTAACGCTGCATTTACTAATGACTTTAAAGTACAAAATTCGTTATAAATGGTGTAAGGTGCGTGACCCAATTTTATAAAATACTCTTTTAACTCTGCCCAAAACTTTGCGTCAATATCTGCAAAAGTTATATCACTTCTAAAAGCTCGCAAATGTTTTATTAAATTTTTCTTTTCGCTTTGCCTTTGGAACGTATGGAAGTACTTATCTATAAAATCAAAAAACGAATTACGCATATTTTTAGTGGTTACATATGCCCCCGTCATTATATCGTATTCGGTTTTTACCTTTAGCTCTTCGGCAAGTTTAAGAATATCTTTATCGTATTTGCTGCCTGTTAAATACAAGTGTAAATACTCTTTTTTCCTGTAACCGTTATAAATAATATCTAAAAATAAATGGTACTTATTTTCTGATATTTTCTTTTTCCTTAAAGTGACCATAAAAAACCTAATTTTTTTTTGGGGGACGTCCCCCGTTTTATTTTGGGACTTTTGGGGGACAGTCAACGGTTACAAATAACTACAACATGTTACAATATACAAAATAATCCAAAAATTAAGTTGTTATTTTTTCATATTTTAGGTAATTATTTGTAATTATTTGTAACTCCTTTTACTGAATTTTTGTAGCGCGTACGGGATTCGAACCCGTGGTCTTCGCCTTGAGAGGGCGATGTCCTAAACCGCTAGACGAACGCGCCATGTGTTTATTTTTTGGACTTAGAAAATAACAAAAATTATTTTTAACAACAAAATACTTTTTTTATTTACTCAACAATTAATTCCGGTCTGCCCCATTCAATTAGTTTTTGTTTAATAAAACTTATTACTTGTTGATTTTCCTCAGCTCCGTTCCCTTTTATTTCAATTGGTTTTCCAAAAGCAATATGCACTTCTTTATTAATGTTAATTTTACCAATTTCTTTAATAATTTTGCCGTTTGACCAAGCATCTGTTAAAACCGCCATTGGGGTAACAGTTACTCCGCTTCGCTTTGCAAGTTTTACACCCAAGGAATTAAAATTTTTAACATCAAAAATAGGGCTGCGTGTTTTTTGCGGAAACAAAATTATAGATGTACCTTCTTTCAAACGATTAGTCCCCTCATTTAATACAGTCAACAAGTCCTCTTTAGGGTTTTGTCTTCCAACAATAATAGGCTCACGTGCCAGGATTAAGTGCTTAAAAACAGGATACTCGGTAAGTTCTTTTTTAATTACAAATAACACAGGTTTTACAGGCTCAATTATAGCAACGGGCACCATTGTTTCCAACGTACTCATATGGTTACTTAAAAATATTGTTGGATTTGGATAGTTTTTTACATTTTCCATTCCGTAAAAATTCATAACCACTCCGGCACTTTCCAAAGCCTGCATAATATCAATTGCACTTTCTGTCCAGCGTTGATTATTATATAAGCCTTTTTTACCAAGGTTAGCACAATTTACAATAATTTTGTATAATTTTCTGTAGAAATAAAAAGTGGGAAATAAAGGGATGTGATTTATTGCTTCTTTATTAGTACGATACTCGTTTTTAGAAGCTAAAATCTCATTATGTAAAGTTGTTTTCATAGTAAGGTTAATGAGATATCACAAAAGAGTGACCCCAAGGGGATTCGAACCCCTGTTACCGCCGTGAAAGGGCGAGGTCCTAACCATTAGACGATGGGGCCTAACAAATAAAAACCAACAGTAATAAAACAAAAAATAAAAAGAGTGACCCCAAGGGGATTCGAACCCCTGTTACCGCCGTGAAAGGGCGAGGTCCTAACCATTAGACGATGGGGCCTTGTAGGGTGAGTAATGGGGTTCGAACCCATGACCTTCTGGGCCACAACCAGATACTCTAACCAGCTGAGCTATACTCACCATGTATGTACGCCAAAGTGGACTCGAACCACTAACCTACAGCTTAGAAGGCTGTTGCTCTATCCAATTGAGCTATTGGCGCAATCACAAATCACTCTTTAAAAGAACTTTTTAGTCGGGGCAGCAGGATTCGAACCTGCGACCTCCTGCTCCCAAAGCAGGCGCGCTAGCCGGGCTACGCTATGCCCCGAATAAATAAATATATTAAATATTTAGGATTTCTAAATTAACATTTTTTTTTGCAAAAGTCAAACTTTTTTATTATTTTTTTTATTTTTATATTTTCACTATTATTACGTAATGAATTTTTCAATTTTTATTGCAAACAGATACGTCCGTTCTAAGCGAGGTTCCAAATTTTTATCGCTTATATCGGTTATTTCTTTTTTAGGTATTGCCTTAGGAGTTGCCGTAGTTATTATTGCTATGGCTATACTTCAAGGTTTTGATAATACCGTACGCGATAAAATTGTAAAACTTAACTCGCATTTACAAGTTACTGCTTTTTCTAAAAAAAATCTACCATATATTAATAATTTTGATTCTTTTATTAAAAAGAAACTTGACAACAATGTTATCTCCGTTTCCCCCTTTTTAAGTAAAGAAGCAATAATAAAGTCCAAAACCGTTTCCGAAGGTATTTTTTTATTAGGATTAGACCCAAAAGCAGATAACTCGGAAATTAATAAATTTATTATTAAAGGAAGTTTCGATATTTCAGATTCTTCTACAATTATTATAGGCAAAAAATTAGCCGAAAAATTGTTTCTAAAAATAAACGATAAAGTAACTTTATTCAGTCTAAAATCCGATGAACTACCTTCCGAACTTAATCCTCCTGCAATTAGCCAATTTATTGTTAAAGGCATTTATGAAAGCGGAATGGCAGAATACGACGATGTTAATTGTTACATAAATTTAAATGAAGCAAATAATTTTTTGGGTTTAAATAATACTGTATCGGGTTATAACATTAAGTTAAATAACATCTCTAATTTAGATAGCATTGTAACAAAACTTCAAGAGGTTTTAGGATATCCTTACTATGTACGATCTATATATAAAGTACATCAAAATATTTTTACATGGTTAGATTTACAAAAAGAACCCGTTCCTATTATTCTGGGGTTAATTATTATTGTTGCGGTATTTAACATAGTTGGTGCATTGTTAATGCTTGTTTTAGAAAAAACCGCATCAATAGGTATTTTAAAATCCATGGGTGCAAAAAATAGTCAAATTTTACGTATTTTTTTATATCAAGGTTTTTACTTGGGTATTTTAGGCATTATTACCGGTAATATTTTTGCTTTTATACTCTCATTTTTACAGCTTAATTATAAATTAATCTCCCTTCCCGGTAAAATATATTTTATAGATGCCGTACCAATTACAATAAATCCCCTTCACTATTTAGTTGTTTCGTTTGCTACAATAATTTTATGTTTAGGAGTTTCGTTAATACCAAGCAAAATTGCAACAAAAATAAAACCCATTAACGCCATTAGATTTGAGTAGCCATGTTTGAATTATTTATTGCCAAAAGATACTTGAAATCTAAAAACAAATTAAGTTTTATTACTATTATTTCGTTACTTAGTACATTAGGTATTACAATTGGTGTTGCTGCTTTAATAGTCGTTTTATCTGTTTTTAACGGTTTTGGTTCTTTGGTTAAATCAATTTTAATAAATATTGACCCACATATTAAAATTAATATTATTTCTAACAATGCCAATAAATTTAAGTCCGAATTAAATTCCATATTAAAATCCGAACCAAATATTAAAAATTTTTATCCTTTTGTAGAAGGAAAAGTAATTATTACAAATAGAAGCTCGTACCAAATTGTTAACTTGAAAGGTTTGGATTCTAATTATGCCTTTGGCAACCATGGAATTAACAAAATGGTTACTTATGGAGAGCTTAATTTTTCCGATAATACAACTTATCCTCATATTGCAATAGGTTTATCGCGAGCGTTAAAGTTTGGAGGGAGAATTGGAGATACTATTACAATTACCGCTATAAATAATTTAGAAAAGTCTTTTATTAATTTTACTATTCCTGTATCAAAAAAATTTATTATCGGTGCCGTATTTGAATCCAACAACTTAGATGTTGACAACTCTGTAATATTTTGTGAATTAAATAAAGCCGTAAAAGTATTTAATTACAAACATAAAATAAGCGGTTATGAATTATTATTAAGTGATATTAATAAAGCCGAACATGTTAAAAACAATCTATTAAAAACTGTAAGTAAAGAAGATTATTCAATAAATACTTGGTACGAATTACACAAGGATTTATACAATGTTATGCTTATTGAAAGATGGGCAGCATATTTATTATTAAGTTTAATTATTGCAATTGCATCTTTTAATATATTAGCATCATTAACAATGAGTGTAATAGAAAAACGAAAAGATATTGCGGTTCTTCGTTCTTTAGGTTCATCCGAAAAGTCCATTATGCGTATATTTATGTTTGAAGGAATACTTGTAGGAATTATAGGTACATTAAGTGGAATAGTTTTGGGTC
>DAINPX010000263.1:0-5032 GCA_036743235.1 Melioribacteraceae bacterium | reverse complement strand
ATTGGTTAAATCGATTGAGCTTAAATTGGCGTTAGTACATTCATATCTGGAAAATCTATTATTAAATATATTGCTTGACCCCGAGACGGGATACAAAAACACATTTTGGAATCCTTCGGCAGTATCTATATAGTTAATTTCAGATGTAAATTGTAATATATATTCTCCGGTTTCCAAATTAATAGATGCAGAAGTTTGACCCGAGTTTAATAAATCAATAAAAGTATTTGATGCTTTATTAAAAACTTTTACAATTATCTTTAGGTCATTATCCTTTGTAAAAGTATAAGTACCTTTTTCAGGAATAGTTAAGGGAATTGCATCAATTCCTCTGCCTCCCGTATCTTTTTCATAATCTAATGTAGGCGAACCAAGATCCTCTAACCTTGTAACCAAAACTGCCCCAAATTCATACTTTAGATTACTATTTTCATAAATTTGCTTTTCGCTTAACGATTTGTAAACCTTATGACTCTTTTCTTCTGTTTCTGTAGTACATTTTACGCTTAAAAACACTAAACATACAATCCAAAAATATTTCATATATTCCTCTACTATTTAAGAAACAAAAATAAAAAGAAAAAGAATAAAAAATAAGTGATTTTTTTATGAATCTTTTTTAACTGCACTACATCATATTTATAGTTAATAAAATAAAACAGAGAGGAAACAATGACAGAACATTTAACTAAAAACACGTTTTTAGAAAAAGTATTTGATTACGAAAAAAACAGTGAGTGGAAATATCAAGGTGAATTGCCGTGTTTAATAGATTTTTATGCAGATTGGTGCGGTCCTTGCAAAATGGTTGCCCCTATTTTAGAAGAACTTTCTGTAGAGTATAAAGATAAAATTAAAGTTTACAAAATTGATACCGAAGTTGAGCAAGAATTGGCAGCCGTTTTTGGTATTCAAAGCATCCCTTCTTTACTTTTTGTTCCAATTAACGATAAGCCACAAATGGCAAAAGGAGCGTTACCGAAACAACAATTAGTTAAAGCTATTGATGAAGTTTTATTAAAAAGTCCCGTTATAAATTAGTTGTAAATTAGTTGTATTGGTTGAAACCACGGCTCCAAAGTATCGGTAAGTCGTGGTTTTTTATATTAAGGTAAAAATAAATACCCTAAAATTTTTACAATTAATAACACCTTTTATCTTGTTTTTATTATTTCCCGTTATTATATTGCAATTTACAATTTAAACAATTTATAACAGGAGATAAATATGTCATTAAAAAAGATGTTTTCATTAGCGTTAGTTGCTTTATTTTTTGCAGGAACAACAGTAAATTTTGCACAAGACGGAAAAGATAAAAAAGAAGTAAAAAAAGAATGCAGTTCTGAAGTTAAAAAGAATTGTGCTTCTCAAAATTCTTGCTGCGGAGATAAAGGCGAACCTACCGTAGGCGAAAAGAAAGATAACGTAAAAAAAACCGATAAGAAAACAGAAGTAAAGAAAACAGAAAAGAAATAACCTTTATTTTTATAAAGTAATAGAAAAAGGACTGTTTACACAGTCCTTTTTTATTTATAGCTAAAACATCGGTTTTTCTATTGTTATTACAAATTTTCCTTTATTATCAATAAAACCTTTTGTCATTTTATTAGTTTTTTTATCATAAAACTCGGCATAAGCTCTTCCGCTATTAAAAGGTTTTATATTCATAGCAAATTTAAAATCTATAATAACTTTTCCTTTGGTATCAATATATCCTCTATTTGCACCGTATCCTTGTTGAGCAACCGCAAGCCCTTCCGAAAAACCGGAATAGAACTCTATTTTATCCTTTTCTTTACCTGTTTGGATAAACTGTTTAACCGGTTTACCGTTAATGTCAATTATTTCCCAAACCGTTTTTCCTTTTTCGTTAATATAACTAACCGGTGCAAATCCTTCGTTAAACGGAAAAACGGTTTTATATTTGGGATCTACTATTATTTTACCGGTATTATCCATTAAGGCAAACAAAAAATTTTGACCTTGAACAAATGTTCTGCCGTTTGAAAAACTTTGAGGTTCGTTTGTAAATTTAAAATCTATTATAACCTTTCCTTCTTTATCAATAAAACCCCATTTATCGTTTAGTTTAACAGCAGCCAGACCTTCGGAAAAATCTCTAACATCTTCATATTTGTTTTCTATAACAGAAATTCCCTTTTCATTTACATAACCATATTTAAAATCAAAATTATACCTTGCTCTCCCCTCTTTTAATATTGTAGAATACGAGTGCCAATTTTTAAATTCTTTTACAACCACCTCCCCTTTTTTGTTAATAAATCTCCAGTGGGGATGATCTGTATTATCATAAGAAGCTGCTAAAGTATCATGAAATGGAGAAGCACTATAAAAAGTAAAATCAACAATTAATTTTCCCTTATTATCAAAATACCCCCATGCATCTTTTTCAGGATTATTTAATAATATCATACCGTTATTGCAAAAAGGAGTATCAAACCCATAAACATATTTCGGCTCAATAATAACTTTCCCTTCGGTATCAATAAAACCCCATTTATTTTCTAATGTAAACGGTGCAACCCCTTCGTTAAATGAGCCAATAAAATCCGCATTAACTATTTTTTGCGCAAACAAATTGGTTATAGTACCAAGTAAAACTAATACAAGCAATAATTTCTTCATATTTATCTCCAAATTGGTTAATTAAAGATAATAAATCTATGTTTTTTAACCAAAACAAATGCAGTTTAACAACTATCACCAATCGTTTTTATTGAACTTATCGGATATTTTTTCAATTATATAGTATATCCTAACTTCAACTAATTATTTTATAGTTTTTATAAAACCTAATATTTATATTAACATAAACTAAAAATTAATAAAAACCATTAAAAAACGAAGATATCCATGGAAAAGAATATAAAACTATTATTCTTATTCTTATTTGCATTAAACTTGGCAAACTATTCTATAATTGCCCAACAAACCGATAGTAAAGATAAACTTTTGCAGAAATTATTAGATGGAAATAAAAGATTTATTGAAGGTAAATTTTCTGAAAAAGACTATCCTGCCGAATTAAAAGAACTAACAAAAGGACAACACCCATATGCAATAATATTAAGTTGTTCGGATTCACGCGTGCCTCCGGAAATTATTTTTGACGAGAGTATGGGTAAATTATTTGTTGTAAGAGTTGCCGGAAATGTATTAGATGAAGTTGCTTTGGGAAGCATTGAATATGCAGCCGAACATTTACATACTAAACTACTTGTAATACTTGGTCATAGTAATTGCGGGGCAGTTAATGCAACAATTGCCGGCGGAGAAGTAACTCCAAATATTGAAGAAATAGTCAAAAAAATTTCTCCTGCAGTCGAAAAAGCAAAAAAACATCATCCCGAAAATGAAGTGTTAAATTGTGCAATAAAAGAAAACGTAATTAATCAAGTAGAAGAAAGTTTAAAAAGCAGTAAACTTTTAACCGAACTTAATGAAAAAGGGGAACTTAATATTGTTGGGGCTATGTACGATATTTCTACCGGTAAAGTGAGTATTTTAGAACATCACGATGATTAAAGTCTAATTTAACAAAAAGCCCTCCTAAAAAAGAGGGCTTTTTTATGCCTAATGTTCGCTACTAAAAGCGTTTATATTATCTTACTAAGTTTGTTATTTCTTGTAATAATGTATCACTGGTTGTTACTACTCTGGCATTCGCTTGAAAACCTCTTTGCGATACAATCATTTTTGTAAATTCTTCCGAAAGATCAACATTCGATTGTTCCAAAGCACCGGATTGTAATGTTGTACGTGTACTTTCTCCGGGTTCACCTATAAGAGCAGCCCCGCTATTGGGAGATACCGTGTACATATTATCGCCGGCACTTGTTAAACCGTTTTTATTTGCAAATGTAGCAACAAGAATTTGTGCTAAATTACGCGATTCACCATTAGTAAATACACCAACAATGTAACCATATTGGTCAATATTAATATTTGATAATGAAGCTGCAGCCGAACCGTTTTGACTTAATGCCGAAACAACCGAATTTGAAGAAGTTTGAGTAATACCTGTAAATCCTTCACCAAAATTTAATTCAATATTTTGCGGACTTGCACCACCACTTGGTGTTAATCTTATAATAGGAGGATTTGGTGAAATAGAATTGATAGAACCGTCTGTCTTAAACGAAATTGTACCGCTATTTTGCTCTAATAAAGCAGGACTTGGCACGCTTGTATTCCAATTCCATTGGTTGGCACCGGTTTTTGTGAATTTTAATGTAATGCTATGTGCATTGCCCAATGAATCGAATACCGATAAAGTACCTGTAACAATAGTAGGTTCTCTATTTTCATCAACAGTAGAACTAATTGTTGTTGTGCCCGTAGTTTGCGTAATGGTTCTTGCGTCAAAGTTGTAATCCACACCTAAGCCAAGGTTTGTAATATTAATAGTTGCAGGGGGATTACCACCCATTGTTTGTAAAGCACCGGTTGCAGGGTTAAATACTAAAGCCTGTGTTTGAGGACCTCCAATAATTGAAGCATTGTTGGAATCAACAACATCATAAGTCATGTCATAAGTATCGGCAGCCGTTTTGGTATAACTAATATTCATTGTGTATTCATTACCGTTCATATCGTAAATAGTATTAGTATCGGTAACACTATCACCAATTGCAATGGTTGATGATATATTCCCTTTTTGTACAAAGTTTTCGGTACGTGTCAAATTACTTGTACTACTTAGGTTACCGCCCCAAGAAGTTTTGGTTGTTGCAACTGCAGGCAATCTTAAATTAGTATCAATAAATATATCTTGTAAAGTATTACCCGGAGGTATGATACCGTCAGTGGTAGCAACTTTACCTTGAACAATAGCACCGTTTTGAGGATTAACGAGTTTGCCTTCTGCGTCAAATATATAGGCTCCTGCACGGCTATAATATTCTTTTCCATTACTCTTTAATACAAATAGTCCCTCTCCTTGAATAGCTAAATCGGTAGTTAATCCGGTTCTTTCAAATGTACCTTGTGTCCAGTTTCTATCAATAGAATA
>DAINPX010000262.1:0-5043 GCA_036743235.1 Melioribacteraceae bacterium | reverse complement strand
AGATAACTAAAATATCTCTAATACCTGCGAGCATAAGAGTAGATAATGGGTAATAGATCATTGGTTTGTCATAAACAGGCAATAGCTGTTTGGAAGTAACCATTGTTAACGGATAAAGACGAGTACCTGCACCACCTGCCAAAACAATACCTTTCATAAAAACTCCCAATTTTAATAATATGTGCCATAAATTAATAATTTAAATCATTTTAATCAATTTATTGTGCCAAATTGTTTTTCTTCTGTTCTAATTCTTCCCATCTATCGTAAAGATATTTTACTTTTGCTTTTGCTTCTTCCAAGCTTTTATTAAGCTCGTTAATTTTGGTTGAATATAACTCATAAAAATTAGGGAGCATAAATATTTCCTCAATTTTTATTACTTCCTCTTCTGCTTCAATAATCCTTTCTTCTATTGTTTCAAATTCTTTATTTTCTAAATAAGTAAGTTTTTTGGGCTTCTGTTTTACCGGCGGCAATTCGGGTTTAATTTGTTTGGTAATTTCCGTTGTTGCATTTAATCTTAGTTTTTTCTTTTCTATGTAATAATCGTAATTCCCCTCACTAAAATATAAATTTCCTTCATCTTCAAAAGCTAAAATGCCGTTACAAATTCTATTCAAAAAAAATCTATCGTGACTAACAATTACCAAACAACCATTAAATTCAATTAAAGCTTCTTCCAATACTCGTAAAGTCGGCAAATCTAAATCGTTTGTGGGTTCATCAAGCAATAAAAAATTACCTCCTTTTTTAATAATTTTTGCCAAAGTTAAACGGCTTCTTTCTCCTCCGCTTAATCTTCCCACTTTTGTATTAATTCTATCATCTGTAAATAAAAACCTTCGTAAATAAGTCCATACTTTTAATGTCTGTTTACCAAAAAACACAAAATCATTTCCATCTGCAATCGATTCTATAACAGTTTGCGAGTCATCAAGTATTAAACGCTCTTGGTCAATATAATTAAATTCGGTTTTTTCTCCTTTTTCAACCTCTCCGTTATACGGTTTAATTAACCCCATTATTGCTTTAAGAAGAGTTGTTTTACCGACACCGTTTTTTCCTACAACTCCAATTTTACGACCGGGTTCAAACACAAAATTCAAGTTTTTAAATAAAGTTTTGTTGCCTATATTAACCGAAAGATTTTTAATATTAAGCACAGTATTACCCAATTTTTCGGGTTCGGGTACAACAAGATCAACAAATTGCTCTGTTGTAAATTGTTTTTCTTCCAAAACTTCGTAATATTTATCTAATCTGCTTTTAGATTTGGTTCTTCTTGCTTTTGGACCTCTGATAACCCACTGAAGTTCTCGCCGTAAAAAATTTTGCCTCTTTTCTTCTTCGGCTTCGGCAATAGCCTCTCTTTCGCTTTTATTTACTAAATAATCGGTATAATTACCCTGATGAGAAAAAAACACTCCATTATTTAATTCAACAATTCTATTGGCAATTCTATCCAAAAAATACCTGTCGTGTGTAACAAATATGCAAGTACCCATGTAATTGGCTAAAAATTCTTCAATATACTCAATAGAATCGGTATCCAAATGGTTGGTAGGTTCATCTAAAATCAGCAAATCCGGTTTTGCTATTAAAGCTCGGCATAAAGCTACCCTTCGTTTTTCTCCTCCGCTTAAATCTTTTACAATTTTATCTTTATCGGGCGCATTTAATTCTTTTAACAATCTTTCAATGTTTTTATCTAAATTCCAACCATCAAGCATTGTTATCTGCTCTTCAATTAACAATCGATTTTGGGCATCATAAGGTAATGATTCATATTTATTTATTAGCTCAACAATTCTTTCTGCACCGTTAATTATGTTATTATAAACAGTAGAATTTTCAATTAAAGTAAACTCTTGAGATAAAAAGCCAATAATTAGATCTTTCCTTTTTGCCACATTTCCGTAATCGGTAGGCATTTCTCCCGCAATTATTTTAAGAAATGATGATTTACCCGCTCCATTTCTCCCTATTAATCCAATCCTATCCCCCTCGTGAATACTTAAAGTTGCTTTATTTAATATTACATGTTGACCATAACTTAATTCTAATTCTTGTGCGGTTAAAATTACGGGGGTTATACTTTCGCTCAATTTTTACTCATTTTAATTAAAAGAAGCCTTTAATTTACTAAAATAATATCGGAAATATAAAAAAAATCGTTTTTATTGTTTTATATAATTAGTATTTAATATTATATATTAATCCTAAAGATACATTTGTAACATCAACATTTCTAAAAACCGTTTCTTTTTCTTTAAATATGTTTTTTATTGAAAGCGAAAAAATAAAATTCTGCAGCTTTTGAGTAATATATAAATCCAATACCGTTAAAGATGATAAGGTTAATATTTTGGCATTGGTATAAATATTATTAATTTCATATCCGGCTTCAGTTGATATATTCATATTTCCGTAATATCTTAAAGTTGCCTTTATGTTTGTATTAATAAAAGGTTTGTATTCAATTGATAACGAAATTTCTTTTTCGGGATTAAACATTCCTGTTAATAATTCATCGCTTTGAAGTCTGTTATTAGACAAATATATATTACATATTACATTTTTAAAAGGAATAACTTTTGCTTCCAATTCAGCCGAGTTAACCGTAACTTTTCCCCTATTATTTTTTTTAATAAAATAATTATTTCCTTCGGCTATATCTTTATTTACCCAAACATCATTAATATTATCACTATAAAAACCAAATTTAAGATAATAGATATCATAATCGGTATATGTAAAAACAGCTTCCAAAGTAGTTACTTTTTCAGGTTTTAGATTAATTTTTTCTGAGCTAATAGTATTACCGTAATAATTATAATTAATAGCCAATAAATCTTTTAGTTCAGGAGTATTGTAATCGGAAGAGTAACCAATTATCATTGCAGAATTCTTTGACGTATTTATTTTTATTTTACTTATTCCCGTAAATAAAACTTTATCATAATTTTTAATACTTGAACCAAGATAAATATAACCATAAGATAATTTATATTTAACTTCTCCAAATATCCTGCTATAATTATTACTAACAAATGCGTTAGTAATATTATAGTAATTTACTTTTTCATAATTATTTTCAACACCTATTAAATAATTTAGATTTAAGCTTGAATTGTTATAAAACAACTTTGTTGAAATATTACTTAAACCAAAATTAAAAATATTTGTGTGTTCGTATTCCTTTTTAACAAATGAATAATTATTATATAAAACAATCGAAGTTTTTTTTGATATTAAAAATTCGTTTTTTACCGAACCGGTAAATAACCTTGATTTATTAAAGTAACTATCATATAAAAAATTTTGAAGTTTAGGTGAATAATCATTAAAATTTGTTTTATTAATAAGCATATTTATTTCATTATTCAATAAATTATTTATATATAGTTTACTTGTTAACAACAAATTTACATTTTTATATTTGTAATAATTATTCATTTTATAATCCGGCAAATAATTAAATGTAATTCTATTTTTTAAGGTATCTATTTCGTGTCCTAAATTTTTCAAGATATTTGTAACACTACCGGATATTATATTGTATCCATCCGATGTTAAATAGCCACCGACATTAACCTCGTTTTTGTTATATAAGGAACTACTTAAAATAACCCCGCCGTTACTATTACCGTGCATAATAGGTTGAGGCGAATTATTTATTTCTAATCTATCATCTATTCCTATCGGTAAAAACCCAAGTAACTCGGGATAATAACTTTTGGGTATTATTAAATCATCTATTATTAAAATAAAATTATTTATTCTTCCTCTTTTAAATACATTAATTTTACCGGAATTATTTTTAATTACTGAAACTTGAGGAATTAAATCGATGAAATCAGAATATTTTGTATATAAATAGTTATTATTGTTATTAGGAAATGTTAAAATATTATTTAAAGTATTAATTATTGATTCGTTTTTAAAACCTGATGTAAAACAATTATTATTTATGTTTAGTTTATCCTCCTCCAAGTAAAATTCAAACATATTTAAGCTAAATTCATTTAATTTAATATGCGAAGTAAAATTATTATAGCCAATTTTTGTTATTGTAATTACAATATCAGATTTATTAATATTATCAATTGTAAATTTGCCTAAAGTATCTGATGATGTTGTTTTATTAAATCCATCCAAATAAATAATTGCCCCGGTAACATTTGAAGAATCTTTAGCCGATAAAACTTTGCCGTTTAGTAAAAAGTTTTGAGCAACTGATTTATTACTTAAAATTAATACAATTATTAACCAAATTATTTTTTTAGTTAGCATTAATTTTTAGCCGAAATTATTAATTTAATATAGTAATAACTTAATTTAATTCTAAATATACTTACTAAAAAATGTAAATTATATGGGGACTACTTTATTCTTAAAGAAGTCCCACATCTAACACCAATTTATAAAATATTAAATCTAAAAAAATCTTTTCCTATTTATAGTTTTATTGAATTACTTTGTGAATAAGCTTAGCAGGTTTAACTTTTTCTTCGCTTAATTCAATAGAACTTATAACCTTATTTATATCATCTTGTGTAATTTTTCTGCTGCTAAATAATTCTGCAATAACATCACCTTCTTTCAAGAAATCCCCTATTTTAGGAGTAAATATTATGCCTGCTTTAAAATCAATAACATCTTCTTTTTTAAGACGTCCCGCTCCCAAAAGTAACGAAGCCATACCAAGGTTATACGTATCAATTCCCTTAACATATCCGTATGAATTAAATTTAACGATAGCACTATATTTCGCTTTTGGGTACTTTTCCGGTTTTTCGATGAACGATATATCTCCGCCTTGTAATTTCACAATTTCCACAAATTTTTCATAAGCTTTTCCGTTACTAATTAGTGCTTTCGCTTTTTCAATTCCTTCTTTAACAGAACCGGCTTTATCGCCAAAAAATATCATTGTGCCAGCAAGTTGAAGACATAATTCGGTTAAATAAGGGACGTCTTTCCCTTTTAAAATATCAATACTTTCAACAACTTCCAGCCAATTGCCAATGTTATACCCTA
>DAINPX010000261.1:0-5045 GCA_036743235.1 Melioribacteraceae bacterium | reverse complement strand
TACTGCAAACCACGAGATAAAACAACCTTTAACATTAATAAATTTATCCGTTTCTGCTATTAAACGCGAACTTACAAAAGATGATTTAAACCGTGATGCAATATTAAAAAGGGTTGATATTATTGATAACGCTGCAAAAAGCATTATTCAAATATTGGAGAAATTAAGCTCAATTAAAAAACCAAAATTTACCGATTACGTTAATAATACCCAGATGATAGATATTAATGACGAAAATAATAAAGATAGATAGAATTTATTGGTAATTATTTTGTCTTTTCCTTTATTAAATAATGGTGTTTTTAAACTTAATTAAATTAGTCCTTTCTGTTAGTGTTAATAGTAAATCTTTTGTACCAAAAATTTGCTAAGTTATTTGGAAGAAACTATACTTTTTACTTTATTTAATAAATATTCAAAATCGTAAGGTTTTGTAACAACATCGGCAATATTTAATTTTTTTAAAATATCAGTGCTATTATTTAAAGTTGTACCACTACATAAAATTATTTGAGAATTATTACCCTTGTTGCGTAACGTTTTAATTGCATCCAGTCCTTTAATGCCGGGCATGTTTTGATCTACAATTATTAACGAAAATATATTATCAGTTGTAGCTATATTAATTAATTCCTCGCCATTTTTTGCAGTTGTTATTTTATAATTATACGAGCTGAATAATTCGGTAAGTAAATCGAGCATAAATTCGTCATCATCAACTAATAAAATATTACAATCTTCCGCGGATAAAACATCGGTGGAATTAACTTCGGGAAATGAAACGGTAAATGTTGTACCTTTATTAACTATACTATTAACTTTTATTTTACCTTTATATTGTTCAATAATATTTTTAACAATACTTAACCCAATACCACTTTCGGTTCTCTTCTTTTTTGTACTAAATCCAAAATCAAAAATTTTATCTATGTTTTTGTCATCTATGCCGGCACCCGTATCAACAATACAGATATTAATAAAACCTTTAGCTTTTTGTAAAGTAATGGTTATAGTTCCACTGTTAACTATTGATTCGACAGAGTTTAAACAAATATTATAAAAAACGCGAAAAATTTCTTCTTCGTTTGCCACTATAAACAATGGAATATTTGGGAAATCCCTTTTTATTATTATTCTATCGCCGCATAAATTTTTTATTTCCTCGTAAACTAAGTTTAACGTATTAATAATATTTATTTCATCAACAAGTTTTATTTCTTCATCGTCATTAAAAGTTAATTTGCGTAATAAATATTGTGCCCGTTTTATATTATTGTTTATGCCGTCAAAAATATTGTCGTTAACCCGGTTATTTTCTCGTTTTGCTAATAATATAGCATTATTAATATTATTAAGAATATTGTTTAAATCGTGTATTACGGATTTTGTATTTAAATCATCTTCAAAAAGTAGTAAAAATTGATTATCGGATAATAAATAAAAACTGAAGGAGTAGTTATTTAATTTAAAGGAACTATCGATGGAATAATTATTAATTAATTTTTGATTAAGTGTTTTAATTATTTCTTCGTTAAATAAATGTTTAAATTTGTTGCTAATAAATGTTAGCCCATCCCTCAAGTTGCCAAAACAATAAGCGGCATCTTTTTTAACGGGATTCATATTTTAATAAGTCGTAGTTTTTTATTTTTGAATATAAAGTTTTTTGACTAATTCCTAAAGCTCTTGCACTGTTTTCTCTATTCCAATCATTTTGGTTCAGAATTTTAAGAATATGTTTTTTTTCCATTTCTTCTAAAGCAATAATTTCTTCGTTATCTTCTGAATTAATGAAAACTTGTTTAGAGTTTTTTGGCAAATTTAGATCTTCCGGTAAAATAGTATCTCCTTCACTAAATATAATTGCCCGTTCAATAATATGTTCAAGTTCTCGAACATTACCGGGGTAATTATAGTTTAATAGTTCTTTTTCGGCTAAAGGAGAAAGAGTTTTGGGTGAACGGTAAGGTGCTTTTTTTGCCAAGAAATAATTAGCAAGTAAAATAATATCGTTACCACGTTCCCGTAAGGGAGGAATAGTGAGTGTAATTACGTTAAGTCTAAAAAGTAAATCGCGTCTAAAATTTTTCTTCTCGGCTTCTTCCATTAAGTCTCGGTTTGTAGCACCAATTACACGAACATTAGACATTAAATTTGTGATACCGCCAATTCTTCTAAATTCGCCGTTTTCCAAGAATCGTAAAAATTTTGGTTGAAGAGATAAACTTAACTCTCCAATTTCATCTAAAAAAAGAGTTCCGCCATTGGCAATTTCTACAAGCCCCTGTTTAGAGGTCTTTGCATCTGTAAAAGCTCCTTTTTCATATCCAAAAAGTTCACTTTCAATTAATTGATCCGGTAATGATGCACAGTTAATTGTAACCAACGGATTTTCGTTTCTGCCCGAGCATTTGTGTATATATTCTGCAAAAAGTTCTTTTCCTGTTCCGGTTTCACCTTGCAAAAGTATATTGGAATCTGATCTTGCAGATTTTTCAGCTAAACTAATTACCTCTTTTATTCCTTTACTGTTTCCAATTATACTATGTGTTGCGGTTTGATTTATTTTAGTTGTTAAAATAGTGTTTTTAACAACTAAATCTTTATGTTTAATAGCTCGTTCTATAGAAACAATTAACTGCTCAAATTGATAAGGTTTGTTGATAAAATCGTAAGCTCCTTTTTTTATACAATCTATAGCAATACGCATATTATTGTTGGCAGTTAGAACAATAACTTGTAAATCAGGATGATTTTCTTTTACATAGTCTAATATCTCAAAGCCGGAAACTCCGTTCATTTCCAAATCAAGTAAAAGTAAATCGTGGCTTGTTTTTTTTATGAATTCAATTGCCTTATTGCTATCGTAAACAATATTAACAAAATATCCCTCACTTATTAACTCCTCTTTTAATAGATAACATAATGTATCGTCATCATCAACAATTAATATTCGAGAGTTTTTCATTAATTTTCTTTTAGTGTTAAATTATTACTTTAATTTACAAAAATAATATTAAAAGTAAAATTTTTATCAAGTATTTTAAATTAAAAAAAATATATTATAGAAGTATAAAAAAAATTAACAATAAATTAATAAACAACTATTGTTTAAAATAAGTAATATGTTTAACTTTTAAGTCTATTTAAAATTAAATTAGGATAATTGTATGCTTCCGTTTTCACAGGTATGGTTACCGTTTATATACCTTTATGTTGTTGGTGGGTTATTTTTTGGAATTGCAATGTTTTTAATTAGAAAAAGTAAAAGCATTAATATGAACTTAAGACGCCACAGATATTGGTATAGAGTATTATATTTTGGTTTTTTTTATTTTGTAATTATGCATCTCATTTTAATTTTAGCCGCACTTTATTTATAAACTAATAGAATTTTAATATATGGAAAGTTATCATAGTATAGGAACAGGGTTAGATTGGGTTATTATAGTAGTCTATTTTTTGGCAGTTACCGCATTTGGTACTTATTTTAGTAAGTATAACCGTTCTACAAACGATTTCTTTTTTGGAGGTCGTAGATTTAGTTGGTGGTTAATTGCGTTTTCTATAGTTGCAACCGGTGTAAGTAGTCATAGTTTTGTTAAGTATTCCGCTAAAGGGTTTGAAAACGGAATTTCTTCTACAATGACATATATGAATGATTGGTTTTTTGTGCCTTTATTCTTTTTTGGATGGTTGCCAATAGTAATTTATTCAAAAATACGTTCTATACCCGAGTATTTTGAGCGTAGATTTAGTAAAACGGCACGCGGTTTTGCTACAATTTTTATGTTGGCTTATATTATCGGTTACATAGGTATAGGCTTTTTAACTTTGGCTAAAGCACTTATGCCCTTGTTACCGGAACATCTTAATATTTTTGGTATCGAAATTAAAGTTACTTTAATGGGCATAGTACTTGTAACCGCATTGTTTACGGGAATATATATTACCGTAGGCGGTCAAACGGCGGTTATATTTACCGACTTGGTGCAAGGTTTTATTTTGCTTTTTGCGGGTGTGTTATTGTTTGTTCTCGGAATAAGTTATATTGGCGGTTTGGATATGTTTTGGCATTTATTACCTCCAAGCTGGCGTTTACCTTTTGCCGATTTTAATAACCCTCCAAACTTCAATTTTGTGGGAATATTTTGGCAAGACGGAGTTGACGGATCAATTGCATTCCTATTTATGAATATGGGATTAATGATGCGTTTTATGGCAACTAAAAGTGTAGATGAAGGGCGTAAGGCAGCAACATTTAACATCTTTTTTATGCTTCCTCTTTCTGCTTTAGTTGTTGGAAATGCCGGTTGGTTGGCAAAAGCAATTTCGGAGATGAACCCTAATTTAATTAATCCTAATGTTAACCCAGATCAAGTATTTATTGTATTATCAAACCTAATAGCTAAACCCGGTGTTTTTGGGTTTATAATTGCAGCATTACTTTCGGCTTTAATGTCAACGGTAAGTACCTTTGTAAATGCAACCGCAGCTATTTATATTTATGATATTCATCATCCAATTAAAGAATACTTGCACAAACGCAAGGGTAATGAAAAACAAGAAGCAAAAGATGAACTGGGAGCAGCCAGGTATGCCTCTATTGTAATGACTACTTTAGGTGCTTTAACCGTTATTCCTTTTAGTCAATTCCCAACTGTTTACGAAGCACATGGCTTTTTTCATTCAACATTAACACCTCCTTTAGTTGTGGCTATATTTTTTGGTGTTTTATGGAAAAAATTCACCCCTGCAGCAGTTGTGTCTTCTTTAATAGGTGGTGTTGCCTTAATGATTTTAGGGGCAAAATTTCCTGATATGTTAATTGCACCTTTGGCACATGGCACTATTAAAGATCCCGCTCATCCGTATATATATATAGGTGCTTTGTATAATACTCTTTCGTGTATTGTAATTGGTGTTATTGTAACTTTATTGCAGGGTAAATTAAGACAAGTTATTGATTATTTAAAAACACACGGCGATATTAAAAAGCCGATAATTGCCGCATTAATATCCATGGCAATTATCGGCTTTTTAAT
>DAINPX010000260.1:0-5046 GCA_036743235.1 Melioribacteraceae bacterium | reverse complement strand
GTTTATACTCCAATAGGTCTTTAGAAGATAGGCGAATAGGCACTGTTTTTAATTCAATAAAACCGGGTAATCTATCAACTAATGTTAAATCGGAATCTTTTAACATCAATAAATGTTCAGGTAAATTCTTTGAAATCTTAGCAAAACTTTTCATCAAGTCTTCAATTAATAAGTTAAACTTTTTACTTTTTCTCAAAAACTCTAAAGCGTTAAGGTGTTTATTTAACGAATCGTGTAACAGCAAAAGATTTGCTTTGTCAACTATGGCTTGATAAGATAATTCTTTTAATTTAAACCCATTATTTAATTGTTTAATTTTAGCATTTATTTCATTAATAAGGTTTTTTAGGTGTTCATTTATTTCATTTACTATTGTACCTATCGAAAGATTAATAACTGAATTTAGCTGGGTTTGCAACTTATAAACTATTGCGGATTTTTGAAATAGTCCCAAAAAACCTAAATAATAATTAATCCAATATCTAATTGTTTCTAAAGCATTTTCGCGAGCTGTTTCGCCTACAGCATAAATTTTACTGTATTTATAACTAATTGAAGGTTCATCCAAATTGATAATTTTGTTTATTGAAGAAACTAAGTTATTAAAAGGATTTGCCAAAGCATATCTTAATCTGTTGCTTATCTGGTTACTGGTTTCGTTTATTTCATTTTGTATTGTGGCTATTTCATTTATAAATCTATTATGAAGTTCTTCAAATTTATCGTAAACTATGTTAGTTAAAGCATTATTGTCTTTTTCTTCATCTACTACTTTAATTAGTTCGTGTATATTGGTTATCTGGTCGTCAAATAGTTTTTTAATTTGTCTTAATGTGTTTAACCTTTCTACACCTACCAAATTTACCGTTTCTAAAATTTCATTTGCCGATTGCCCTAATAAGTAATATTTTACTAAATTTTTATAATGAATATTTACTATAATGTTGTAATTTTTATTAATTATTGTTATTATCTTATATTTAAGTGTGTACCATACTTTTAATAACTTCAATTTAAAGTTATTAGATTTTTTAATTTTTAAGTTTTCAGGGTTTATTCTTAAATCAACTGACTCTAATAATGTATCGGTCATATCGCTTAAAGAATGAAAAATATCTTTAATTAAAGGTTCTAACAATAAAATTTTCTTCTCAACCGACTTTCTATTTTCGGTTAATGTCAAATAAAGATTAATTGTCCTTTCTTCCGATTTTAACAATTCGTTTTTAATTGTGGAATAACTTAAGTTTTTATTTAAAATTAAATCCTTAACTATTAAATATTCTTCAGTATAATATTCTGTAATTTCAATTATTAACTCTGCCGATTCTTCGCTTCGGCTTAATATAAATTTTTTCTCAAAATTGCTAAAAATAGTATTCAGTTCAAATAAAATTTTATATAACGATTTGTTGACTGTAATATCAGGAATAGTAGGTTCTAAAAATTTAATTCTGGTTTTATTTATTTTTAATAATTGGTTATGTTCATCGTCAAGTTTTGCAATGTTCTTTTCTTCAATCGGTTTAATGCTGCGTTTATGGTTTATAAATAAACCATACTTAAATATAATTGGGGTAATAAAAGCATTTAAAAATAGAACCGGCAAAATAATTAGGTTTATCAACTCCAATTCTTTACTAACCGGATAATAATAACTAAGAATAAACAGGGGAGTAATTCCCAAAGTTAAAAACGAAGATGAATTTATTAACGATAAATTTTTATTTAGATTACTAAACTTCTCTGATATTTTTGCATTTAATAATTTTAACAGTAAAATTGCAGTAAAAACTATTAAAGTTGAATAAAATATTTTTTTAGTATAAACAAAATCTATTTGTGATATAAACAAAACAAAAAACAAAATTAATAAGGGAGCTAAAATTTTATTAGATGATATCTTTAGTTGTTCATATTCGGCTAATAAATTATTAAGCAAAAATCCGGCAGTTAAAAAACATATAAAAACATTCAAGTTTAAAAACCTACAAGCTTCGCTACCAAGTACCGTTAAAGTAATAATAAAAATTAATATTTCGCTTTTTATGTATTTTGTGTATAAAATAGTAATTATTGATAACACTAACCCCATCAATATTGAATATATAAAATTAAGTCCAAAATTTAAGTTTAAGCTAAACAGTAAATTATTATTCAATATAGAATAGACTATTATCGAAATAAAAAACATTACATAAGTAAAAATTTCTTTTGAGACTGATATTGTATTTATAAATGAAAAGTCGGACTCGTTAGTATCTGTTTCTTTAGAAAGCGAATAATTAAATTCAAAAGAAGTGTTAAACAATAATATTGATATAATTATTGAACCGAATATTAATTGCGAAATAGTAACTAAAGGAAAATAAAAATAAAAAACTATAGTTGAAAAAATAATTGGAGTAAGTATTAATAAAATTATAAGAAATGAAAACAGATAATTTATAATAATATAATTAAAGTATTTTTTTAAGGTATCTTTTTTTAATGTTAAACCAACAAGTAATGCAAATAGACTTATAGTAATATTGTTTACCAAACTAAGTCGGTTAATTAATTGAACGTTAATAACCGGTTGTATAATGCTTTCCGGAATAATAAAACCATTAAAAATAACGCCGGCAAAAATATATCCCACAACTTTAGATATACCCAAAGTTCCGGTTAATTCGCCAAAGGTTGAGGCACTTAAAATTATAAATCCTAATTTTACTAAGGTGATAATAAAATGTAAATCGTCACGAATATTTAAATTACCTACCAGTAATAAAATAGTATATAATATAATTATAATTAATATTCTTCTAAAAAAGCGTATCATAGTGTTTTACTTTTGATATCATCAAAATCAATTAAAAAATTCTTTGTTTTTATAAAACCGTAAATATTAAAAATAATTACAGAAGACAAAACGGCAGTAACAACATAAGGAACTATAGGAGAAGGATAGAGAAAGTGGTATTCAATAGCCATTCCACATAATAAGATATCGGTTGATTGTAATGCGTATCCGGATAAAACGGGAATATCTTTTTCTCCTTTAATTGAAGAATAAGTAAAATAACCGGCAATCATTTTAGAAGAAAAACGTAAAAGAGCAAATAAAATAGCAACCGCAAAAAAATAAGTAAAAGGAGTCGGTATCCAAAAGATACCTGCAAAAATTACTATAAGAACACTAATTGGTTGATAAATTTTTTCAAATACTTTTAATATTTCATCACTAATTTTAGATACGTTGGTTAAAATAGCTCCTATAATAAAGGTAATATAAATAGGGGATAGTTTTAGAAGAAAGGCAACTCCTACGCTAAAAAGAACAATTCCTATAAGAGCGACATATATTTTATTTTCATCTTTTTCATTACCTAAAAACAAAAAGAATAATAACCCCATTATTGCAGCAAAAAACAGACTTAAAACCACCCATTCAATTTGAGTAAAGCTAAAAACAACATTGTTTTCAACTCTAAAAATTGCATATAAAAAACCATATATCAAAATACCGAAATTAAAAGTAATAAATGAGCTATTAAAAAAAAGTTTTGATAACGGACCTACTAAATTTAATTTTTCGGAAATACTTTTAATAAAACTATGGGAGTTAACCGAAGAGGCTATTGCTAATAAATAAGCTCCGCTTAATAAATATGTTAAATTTACTCCGTTATAAAAAAAATAGAATAACGGAATAAAAGTAAGTACGCCTAGAACAACAAAACTAAAAAATATTTCATAAAAAGATAGTAACCAATCAGATTTATCGGAAACGGATAAATTTTTTAATTTAAATTTAAGTCCTGCAATTAAACCGTAAAAACCCAATACCAATAAAACACCGGGTTTAATTTGATATATAATATTAGTATTTAATAAAATTGGGATTTTTACACCCAAAATGCTGTTAATTTTATTTGTAAAGCCGGGGTTTATCAAAATACCCGCAATAATGTATTCAATTCCTATAAATAGATATTGCGATTTACGCAGGCGAGTAATAAATAAATGAGTTGCAAGATATCCCAAAAGAAAGACCACTAACAATAACATTAATGGGGTCATATATAAATGCCTGTTTTAATAAAAAACTTTATAATTTAACATTTTTTTACTTAACTTCAAAAAACTTTTATTTTAAATATTAAATTTAAGTGTTTATATTTACTAATAAAAATAAAATTTAAAGCGGAGTAATATTTTATTGAATCCAAAATTTGTAGTACAAAACGAGATATATTTAAATAAAGGGCGTGATAAGAATTTGTTTTATAAACACCCTTGGGTTTTTTCCGGTGCCTTGCAACGTATGAAGGGAGAGGTTAAAAATGGTGAACCGGTTTTTGTTAAATCTTTTGACAATAAATTACTCGGAATTGGAAGTTTTTCGTTACGTTCGCAAATAAGTATAAGAATGTGGACATTTGGAGAAGAAGAATTTAACGAAAATTATTTTTACGAAAAAATAGATAGAGCTTATATTAGGAAGAATGATCTAATACAAAATATCTCAAATTCATTTAGAGTTATTTTTGGTGAATCCGATTCTTTGCCCGGTCTAATTTTAGATAAATATGATGATGTTTGCGTTTGCCAATTCCTTTCAGCCGGTGTTGATTATTTTAAAGAAGAAATTATTGATGCAATAAAAAAAATAATAAAACCTTCTGTAATTTATGAAAGAAGTGATAACGAAATTAGAACAAAAGAGGGGCTTAAACCGATTAAACAAGTTTTATTGGGAAAAGAGCCTATAGAACCAATAAAAATTTTTGAAAATGGAGTTTACTATTACGTTGATGTAATAAACGGACATAAAACAGGATTTTATTTAGACCAAAGAGACAATCGTTTTGAGTTATTAAAATATTCTCAAGATAAGGATGTGTTAAACTGTTTTTCTTATACAGGAGGCTTTGGAATTTTTGCCTTAAAAGGGGGAGCTAAAACCCTGGTAAATGTTGAAACAAGCGAACCGGCAAATAAAATTGCAAGCGAAAACGTTAAGTTAAATAATTTAGAAATAAATAGAGTAACATTTGAACA
>DAINPX010000259.1:0-5057 GCA_036743235.1 Melioribacteraceae bacterium | reverse complement strand
TGATAATCATCAAATCTTTTAAATATAAAAGTAATCCCATTAAATTCAACATCTGATTTTTTAAAATAACACATATTATATTTACCTATTGAGCTGGGTATATTGGTACCATCAATAATACATTCGTCCATATCAACCCCTATAATGGTCATATTTTTATTCTGAATATCAAGTGTTTCTCTATATCTCCCTCTATCAATATAAATAGTATCCCCACTATTACAATAATTAATACACTTTTGTATGCTGTCACATGCGGTTTTCCATGTAGTATAGGGTGGAATGCTTGTACCCATTTTACTTACATATCTAACTTCGGCATTAAGCGATAGACTAATTAATAAAAGAGCTAATGTTATATACTTTTTCATAATTGTCCCTTATTTCATCAAATAAGAATTAAATAAGAAAACCCGAACTGCTAAACCTATATTGCAACCAAAATAGCCGTCTTTTGTTTTCCTTAACAAGGGTAAAATTAAGCAATTTATTTTAACCGGTCAAGGAATATTTTATCCACAAATAATATTTTATTATTATGTTATTTATTCCTATTTTTTTTGAACCGGGAGTTATAGGAGAGAAGAAGGAATAACAGGAGAAGACCCCCTCTAGCCGGAGGTTAATTTCTTGATATTCTAGTTTTTTCCCCCTGTATTTCACATTTCTAAATAATCAATTTTTATGAAGATTACAAAAAATATATTGAGGAATAAAATATTAATTTACTCCTACGGAGTTTTTATTTGTTCTCGATATTTTTTTCTATTATTAACATTCCCCTACGGGGAATAATATATACTTAGCACTAAACAGTAAGCATTTATCACTATTTATTTAACCCTCACCTCTTAACATTTAACACTGCTTGGTTAGTTTCCTGCCCTTCCGTTTTTCTTCCTGTATCTCCCGGTTCAGAAATAATTTAGAAATTGCATAGTGTAATTGAAAAACTCACGTATCTCAAAACACTTTATTTAACACTAAACACTTAACACTTAACATTTAATATTATTATGGTTTTTCCTGCAATTCTTGGTTCTAAAAAACTTCAAAAGCGGCATAGAACAATTGCACCCCCCCCCACCTAAAACGAAAATTGTTTTTAATTCAGAATTAAAAATTCAAAACTCAAAATTATTGTAGCACCAATCCCATCCATTCATTCATAGTTGTTTTATCAACTACTTTCAATCCAACGCTATTATAAGCTGTTACAATATCTTCTTCATCGGTAATTAATAAACCTGATAAGATAAGTGTACCGTTTGGGGAAAGTTTATTTTTAATTAATTCCTTAATATCCAACAAAATCGGTTTGTTAATATTTGCAAGAATTAAATCGAAATTTTCCTCTTCCAAATCTTTTAATTCCCCTAATACTACATTTACTTTATCCTCAACATTGTTTAATGTTGTATTCTCATTACCGTTTAAATGGCACCATTCATCGTTATCTAAAGCAACTGCATAATTTGCACCAAGCTTTACTGCAGCAATTGCCAACACTGCCGTACCGCTACCAACATCTAAAACTCTTTTTTTATTTATTATATTCTTTTCAACCAATCCCAAAACTATTTTTGTTGTTTCATGCTCTCCCGTACCAAACGACATCTTTGGATCAATTGTAATTACCAACTCGTTACAGGTTTTTTCGTAAAATTTTGTAGATGGTCTAATAATAATATTATCAGTAACTTTAATAATATTTAAGTTTTTCTCCCATTCCTCATTCCAATTTTTTTCTTCAAATTCGCTAACTTCAATTAAGTAATTTTCTATCTCGCCGCTTTCTTGTAATAATTTTAAAATGCTTTCTATTGCTTCGTAGCTTACTGTGCTATTTTCTCCTGTATAAACGGTAGCAAAAGTATCATTATCCAAAAAACCGCCAATTTCCAAATCCCATAAAAAACCGCTTAAAATTTCAGGGTTATATGGAGTTGAATAAATGTTAAACTGTTTATATTTTTTCATTTTTATTCCAAATTGCTTAAAATTTCACAAATTTTATCTTGATAATTTCTAACAGTTCTGCTACTACCAACAAAATTTTGTGTAAGTATAGAAAAGGAAATTAACGCCCCGTTTTTGGCAGTAAGATAACCTGTTAACGTACTAACACCGCTTAATGTACCCGTTTTTGCATGAACATTATTATAGCAGTTTCCTTCTTTCATTCTTCCGCGTAACGTTCCGTCAATTCCTCCTATAGGGAATGAATTATAAAGCATTCTAAAACCGGTACTATTATTTTGGTACATATATTTAACAACGGCATTAAGCATTTCGGCAGAAATTAAATTATAATACGATACCCCGCTTCCGTCTGCCAACCTATAATTTTTTGGATTTAACCCTGCCAGCGTAATTAAACTATCTATTAACTTTACTCCGTTTTTAGGAGTTGCAGGTTTGCCAAAATATTGTAAGGCAATAGCTCTTAATGTCATTTCCGCACTAAGGTTATCACTTTGTTTGTTCAAATTATCAATTACATCTTTAAAAGCTCGCTCAATAGTATATATTTTTATTGCATCCTGCGGAATAATTTTATATTCAAAACTTTCTTGTGTTTTTATACCTTGTTTATTCATTTCTTCAATGGCAAGCGTCATAAAATAAGCATTACCGTCAAAAATATTAATTTTAAAGGTATCAGGGCTTTCGTTAATATTCAGTTTTCCTATTGCCTTAAAATCGTTTCCTCTTACAACCCAATTACGTACAATATCAAAATTTTCGGTTATGGTATCCGTTATTGCATTATTAATAAGATTTGCATATTTAGTTGAAGGAATTAATTCCACAATCGGTTTATCTTTTAATTTACTTGGTTTAAATGCTGCATATACACAATTATCGTTAATAACTAAAGGAGTTAACGATGGAAAATCGCTTGAAGGATCATCATCCCACATCCAACCTTCTCCCCAAAATAATGAATCGCCGGCGCTAATATCGGCATAAATTTTCCCTTTTATTTTAGTTATACCGGAATTTTTTAGCTTGCCGACCAAAACCGATAAATCGTTAATAGAAAAATCGGGGTCAAATCCGCCTACAAAATAAACATCCCCTTCCAATACATCATCATTTATTTTTCCTGTATAATATATTGAAGTTGCAAATTTATAATCACCCCCCAAAAACTGAAGCGCCGTTGCAGTAGTTAAAACTTTTTGATTACTTGCAGGACGCATTAAAAGTTTTTCGTTTTTACCATAAATTTGTTTTTCGTTTGTTAAATTGTAAGCATCAATAGCAATGTTACAGCTTTTAAAATAATCATCATTAAGTAAACTATCTAACTGAAATTTAATTTTATCATACGAGTTTTGGGCGTATAATATACTAACATGCATAAAAACAACTAATAATAACAAATACTTTTTCATAACTTCTCCTTAAAAATATGGACGTAATCTAAAATCAACACCTATTTCTTCCGTAATAAATTTTTTAGCAATTTCAGTATCAACTTCATTTAAACCAACAACCGACATTACCACATGAGTAAAGTTTTTAGCTTTTTTAGCAAAATCCAGCATTTCGGTATGCAAATTTTTATCAACTCGCATTAATTCGGCATACTGATCGGGGTCAACCGAATTAAGACTAATAGAAACAACATCTATAAGCCCCTCTAATTCCGGGGTTATATCTCTTTTATTAATATAATTGCCGTGACCGTCAGTATTCATTCTTGTTTTACCGCCGTTTTCTTTAACGTATTTTGCAACTTCTTTTACTACATCCCAGCGAATGGTTGGTTCACCATATCCGCAAAATACAATGCTTTCAAATTTTTTTGGGTCGCCAATCTCTTTAATATATACTTCGGCATCAGGTTCTTCGGATTTTTTCATTTTTAAACTATAACCGGCAACTACTGCGTCCCCTTTTCTATCACAAAATACACAATCTGAATTACAACGGTTTGTAACATTAATATACAACGAATTTCTTATTTTATATGTAAAAGATAAATTAGGCATTTTTCCAATTCCAAATAATTTATAAGCATTTAGTGATGTTGTTCTGGCAACGTCTTCAATAGTTGCACCATGAATATCGGCAATGGTTTGAGCAACAATTTTTACATTTGCAGGTTCGTTTCTTTGCCCCCTATAAGGAACGGGGGTCATAAACGGAGCATCGGTTTCCAGCAACAAGTTATCAAGTTCAATTTCTTTAACAATTTTTCTTAAACTATCTGCTTTAGTATATGTTATATTACCTGTAAACGATATAAAATGCCCCATTGTAATTAACTCGCGTGCATCGGATAAAGAACCCGCAAAACAATGAAATTGAGCACGTAAACCTTTCCCTTTGTAACTTCTCATTATTTCCATTACATCTTCGTCTGCTTCACGATTATGTATAATAACCGGTAGCTTTAATTCAACAGCTAAATCCAGTTGATCGGTAAAAGCTTTTATCTGATCTTCTTTTGGAGAAAAATCATAATAATAGTCTAATCCTATTTCACCTATTGCAATAACTTTGTTATTCATTGCAATATTTTTAATTGTATCCGTTAAACTACTATCCCAATCTTTTGTATCATGAGGATGAACACCGGCAGAGCAATATATAAAATCGTATTTATTTGCTAATTCCAAACCTTGCAAAGATGATGCAATGTCTGTTCCGGGAACTAAAATATAATCTACGCTCGAATTTCGGGCATTTGAAATAACTTTATCCACTTCTCCGTTAAAGTTAGGATAAAATAAATGGCAATGTGTATCTATAAACATATATTCCTCTTTCAAAAATCTTATTATTCCACAACGCCCATTACACAACCTTTTTCGCCATGTTTTTCAGCCAAATTTAATACAATATCAGCATTGTTTTTATCAACTATAGCAATTAATCCTATACCCATATTAAATACATGCCTCATTTCTTCGTCTGTTATTTTACCGGTATTTTGTATTAATTTAAATATTGGTAAAACTTCCCAAGCGTTCCAGTCAATTTTTAAAGACATATTTTTGGGTGTTACACGTTTTGTGTTTCCTATAATTCCTCCGCCGGTAATA
>DAINPX010000258.1:0-5073 GCA_036743235.1 Melioribacteraceae bacterium | reverse complement strand
ACTGGGTATTGCATCATTAATATATCCAATTTCTATAAGTAGGCAAATAATTAAAAAAGAGATGCCTATAATGATTGTAGTAACTTTATTATCAATACTGTTTTTATTAGACGGAAATTTAACAAGATTTGAAGGATCTATTTTTTTTATAGGGCTGATAGCTTACGTAGTTATTGGGTATAAACTTTCTAAAACGCACGCCAGCGAAGAGGTACCTTCTTCCGAAGTTGAAGCAATAAAGCCAATTAGCTTTGGAATTGCTGCAATTTTTATAATAGTCGGTTTATTAATGTTGGTATTTGGTGGCAACTTATTTGTTGATGGTGCCGTTGAGATTGCAAAAAAGCTAAAATTAAGTGAAGCCGTTATTGGATTAACTATAGTTGCAATAGGTACTTCTTTACCGGAGCTTTTTACTTCATTAATTGCAGCTCTAAAAAAAGAAGCGGATATAGCTATTGGCAATATTATTGGTAGTAATATTTTTAACTTAATTGGCATATTGGGATTAACATCTATTATCCATCCGATACAAACGGAAAGTATAAGTATAATTGATTATGGGTTAATGTTTTTATTAACTTTATTCTTGTTCCCGTTGCTTAAAACCGGAATGAAATTATCACGATTGGAAGGGTTGTTTTTACTAATAATTTATATTGTATATATTGTGTTTTTATTGTTTTATCAATAAATATTTAGTTTGTCTCTGTGTATGAATATAATATTTATAACTTTTGCTAAATAATTATTTAAGTAACGTTAACAAAAAGTTTTACTTTTTTGTTAAATGATTTTTAATTGTAACAAACTTTAATATTTATTTGGTTAATGAAAGGCGATAATGAATAAATTTATTGTAAATTATTGCAAATTAATATTTTAAGCATTAAATTTATAATAATTATTATTCATTATTATTTTTTATGAGAAATTATGAAAAAATCTTTACTAATATTTTTACTATTTCTTTGCTTTCGGATTTTGGCTCAAGATGACTTATACGTTAATAATGTTTTAAGTTCCGTTAACACTGATAGTTTAATGAAATATGTTAAAGAATTATCGTGGGTAAATCCGGTTTTGATATCAGGCACGTATTATTCAATCACTTCAAGGCATAAAAATTCTCCCACTAACGATATAGCGGCAACATATTTAAAGCAAAAACTTCAAAGTTACGGATTAACTACATTTGACCAAAATTTTAGCACTACCGGAAGAAATGTATATGGGGTACAGACCGGCACTTTATTTCCCGAACAAAAATATATAATTTGTGCACATTACGATGATATGCCGGCAGGTAATAACGCTCCCGGTGCCGATGATAATGCAAGCGGTTGTGCCGCTGTTATTGAAGCGGCTAGAATACTATCTAAATACAATACATTATATACTATAGTATATGTGTTTTTTGATGAAGAAGAACAAGGGCTAATAGGAAGCACGTATTTTGCAACTCAAGCACGTAATAATAACGAGTTGATTTTAGGTGTTTTAAATGCAGATATGATTGCTTGGGATAATAACAATGACGGTAAAATAAACATTCATACTAAAAATGTTGCCAATTCGGTGGCTATTGCCAACAATATGAGTTCATTTAATACAAATTATTCAATTGGATTAAATGCACAGATATACAACCCGGGTTCAAGTGCCAGTGACCACGCTTCGTTTTGGAATAAAAATTATAGTGCGGTTTTACTTATTGAAGATTATTATGGGTCTGATTTTAATGCCTATTATCATACAATAAACGATAAAATTGAATATTTTAATGTACCTTATTTTACAAAATGCAGCAAATTATTGATAGGGTTACTTTCGCAATATGTAAAAATAAATTCTGTTGTGCCTGTACAATTGGTAGCCTTCAATTCTATTAATACGGATAATGCGATACAATTAAACTGGATTACGGCAACCGAAACAAATAATTATGGTTTTGAAATTCATAAATCGGAGGATGGGAATAGTTGGAATAAAATCAGTTTTATTGCAGGAAAAGGGACGAGTAGCGAGTATTCGACATATAATTTTACTGATAATAATCCGTATTTAGGAACAAGCTATTACAAATTAATTCAGACCGATTACGAAGGAAATCAAACTATTTACGGTCCTATACAAGTTAATTTTACCCCGGTTTATAAATACGCTTTGGAACAAAACTATCCTAATCCTTTTAACCCTATTACAAACATTAAATTTTCGATACCAAGTGAAGGTTATGTAAGCTTAAAAATATTTGATGTTTTGGGTAACGAAATTAGCGAACCGGTAAATGAAATTAAAAATCCCGGTAATTATGAAGTTGTTTTTAACTTATTTAACATAAATAAAAATATAGCAAGCGGAATTTATTTTTATAGACTTACCGTTAATGAATTAAATACAAATAAAATTGTTTTTAATAAGACCAAACAGATGGTACTAATTAAATAATTATTTAATATCATGCATATAATAAAATAAATTTTTATTTTTAAAGTTATTTTAAACGGAAAATTACTAAAATATGGAAGAAGAAGTAAAACAAGAAGAAGCACCTTTATTTACGGGAGTAAGGGGTTTGGCGGTAAAGATACTGAATAGAATTGACAGAACCGATGCCTATTTAGATAAACTTTTGGATACAGAGATAAAACAATCCGATTTTAGCGGAGTTGATAAAGCATTACTGTTTGAATTGGTACACGGAGTAATGCGTATGTTAAACCGAATTGATTGGGTATTAAACGGTTTTTACAAAGGGCAGTTTTCTAAAGCTATTCCAAATATTAAGAACGCACTGCGAGTGGCGTTGTATCAAATTTTGTTTTTAGAAAAAATACCGGATTATGCCGCTGTTAACGAAGCTGTGGAATTTATTAAAAAAGCACAAGGGCAAAAAGCAGCAGATTTAACAAATGCAATTTTAAGAAATATTATTCGTAGTAAAGATACAATTAGATATCCTGACCCCGCAGAGGATATTACGGTTTACTTTTCGGTATTTTATTCGCATCCTATTTGGTTAGTAAAACGTTGGTTAAATAGATACGGACAAGAATTTACCGAACAATTATTAATTTCCAATAATAATAAACCGACTTTAAATTTACGTGTTAATTCGTTGGTAACAAATATAGATGAATTAAAAAGTTTGCTTGATAAAGTTGAACTGAAATATAAAGACGGATTATACTTAAACGATTTTTTAAGAATGGCTAATTTATCTAACATTGCAGATTGGGAATATTTTGCTAAAGGTTATTTTAGCATACAAGATGAAAGTACCGGAATTCCGGTTTCCTTACTGGATGTAAAACCGGGGGATAGAATTTTGGATTTATGTGCCGCACCCGGTGGTAAAACTGCTTATATGTCTGCCAAAACCGAAAATAAAGGTGAAATTGTAGCTTTGGATAAATATGAAAGCAGAATAAAAGTACTTCAAAAAAACTTAAGCAGGCTTAAAGTAAGCAATGTTAAATATATTGAAGCAGATGCATTGGAATATAAAGATTCGGAATTATTTGATAAAATTTTATTGGATGCACCTTGCAGCGGACTGGGAACGCTAACAAAAAAACCCGATTTGAAATGGAAAAGAGAGTTAATGGATTTAAAAAAACTTGCCGATTTGCAATATAAATTATTGGAAAAGGGGGCATCTTTACTTAAAATTGGCGGTGATTTGGTTTATAGTACTTGTACAATTGAGCCTGAAGAGAATAACGAAATTGTAAATAGATTTTTATTAGAACATAACGGATATGTGTTAGAAAGTGCAGAAGGTTTAATAAATGAAAAATTGGTAACCAAAGAAGGATTTGTACAGGCACTACCTAACATTCATGGTATTGACGGATCTTTTTCTGCTAAAATAAAAAGAATTTATTAGGATTTGCGATGGCTAACGAGTTTTTACGTAACTTTGCGGACGAACTAAAAAGGCTAAGAGAGAACGAAGGTTATTCTATTAAAAGTTTGCATGAAAAAACTCGAATTGAAGAGAGATATTTGCAAGCTATAGAGGAAGCCCGGTTTAACGTAATTGCCGATGTTTATATGAAATCGTTCATCAAATCGTATGTTAAAGCATTGGGTTTAGATGAAGGCGAATATATAATTAAATACGAAAAAGCTAAAAACGGAATTGATTATAACGCACCTGAACCGGAAATTGAGGAAATTGAAGAACCGGAAGAAGAAGTTGTTTCGGATAATGGCGAAACCGATATTATTAAACAGCCGAGCAAAAGAATTATATATAATCAATCAGGTGATAGCGAAGCTGCAAGATTAAAAAGAGATTTTAATATAGTTATTTATATATTTTTAACTATAGTAGTTGGGTTAATAATTGCAATTGTTCTTATTGTAAGGGGTAATAAACAGGAAATTATTGTTGAAAAATCGTACGAAGAAGTTATTAAGGAACAAGAAGAGAGATATAAAGTTAAAGAAGAACTACGTGACTTGTCGTTTGATTACAATAATGGCAAACTTAATGTAAAAATTATGGCAACAGAATCAGCGTGGTTCGGAGTAAAGAAAGATAACGGAGAAGTTTTTGAAGTATTTTTACGGAAAGGTGAAGATAGTTTAATTGTTGCCGATAAAGTATTGGAATTAAATATAGGAAATACTACCGGTTCAACAATATATCTTAATAACGTTAAAATAAATCTTCCCGGTAAACAATCAAAGGTAAAAAATATACGTATAGACCCTTCGGGAATTAATGAAATAGCACCATTAAAAAGCAGTAAAAAAAATGACACAACAAGAAACACAAGATAGAATTGAATTATTAAAAAAGTTAATTAATAACTACGATTACCATTATTATGTACTTTCCGAATCAATTGTTAGCGATTATGATTATGATTTACTATATACCGAATTAAAAGATTTAGAAACAAAATATCCTCATCTTATAACAAAGGATAGCCCGACACAAAGAGTTGGGAGTGATTTATCCAATAATTTTAATACAATTACCCATAGTGTGCCAATGTTAAGTTTGGCAAATACTTATAACGAAGGGGAACTGTACGATTTTGACCGCAGGGTAAAAGA
>DAINPX010000257.1:0-5082 GCA_036743235.1 Melioribacteraceae bacterium | reverse complement strand
TGTTTGCAGGTGTAGCTATTAGTAATGACGGAGGTAATACTCTTAGTAGAATTCAAGATTACCCAATTATGGATAGAAGCCAAGAGGGTTTATGCACAAGAGGTGGACCTACCGGTTTTGTTGAAAACGGGATCTTTAAACTTTGGTATTCAGCAGGAACTGACTGGGTTACCGTAAACGGTAAATTACGTCCCACATATAATGTTTACTATCAAGAATCCCAAGATGGGATAACCCTTAAACCCGAAGGACATTTATGTATTTCTTATAATAAAGAATATGAACATGGTTTAGGAAGACCTCAAGTTACAAAAGTAAATGACCAATATGTAATGTTCCATACTATAAGGACTTTGGACATGAAGTATTCAATGGGATTTGCGACTTCAAAAGACGGAAAAAATTGGATGAGACGTGATAATGAATTAGGATTAACACATGGAAAATCCGGTTGGAATTCGGACATGATTTATTTCCCTTACCTTATCAAAATAAAAGATGAATACTTTCTTTTCTACAACGGAAATAATTTTGGTTTAACCGGAATTGGCATAGAAAAACTGATTGATTGGGAATTTTAGATTAAGTTTATGAAAGTAGCTATTATAAGCAATTTTACTACGGAATTTTTATCCGATTATCTAATTAAAAACTATAGTTTAAAAGTAACGGATTTCGGTTATAATAGATATCAGCTTGAATTGTTTGATTCAAAAAGTAATTTATATAATAGCAATTATGATTTTGTATTTTTATTCTTGGATGGAGAATATTTAACTGCCGAGCGAACTTTGGAAGATATAATTTCCGAATTATCACACATTACCGAATCGTTTACTAAAAACTCTTCAGGTATTCTTTTTATTAGCAATATTCTTCTTTATAGTCATCCCAATAAAATAATGAATTATAACGGGAATGATAATATTAAACAAATGCAAATTAAAATTAACGAATATTTAAATCAAATATCGGAAAATCATAAAAACATTTTTATATTTGATTTACTGTCCTTAATTGAAAAATTTGGTTATGAGCAAATTTTTGACAAAGGGTTGTGGTATTATGCTGCTTTTAGATATAGCTCGTTTGGTATAGAAAAAATTGGAACATTAATTAATATTTATATTAATGCAGCAAATAATATTTCGAAAAAATGTTTAATAGTTGATTTGGATAATACTTTATGGGGAGGCGTTTTAGGAGAAGAAGGTTTTAACAATATATGCTTGGGCAAAGATAGAATAGGAAATATTTATTCAAAAATTCAAAAGATAATTTTAGACTTTAAAAACAGAGGCATTATCTTATGTATTTGTTCAAAAAACAACGAGAGTGATGTTAAAGAAGCTTTTGAAAAAAATTCTAACTTTATACTTAATTATAACGATTTTGTTATAAAAAAAATAAATTGGGAACAAAAAGACGAGAATATCAAGACTATTGCAAAGGAATTAAATATTGGAGAAGATAGTTGCGTTTTTGTAGATGACTCACCATTTGAACGAGAACTTGTTAAAAAGAACACAAATGTAACCGTTCCGGAATTTCCAACTAGTATCGATTTATTAGTAGATTTTTGGCTTAATATAGATTTTGAATACTTTAGCAAATTAAAGTTAACGGAAGAAGATAAAGAAAAAACAAAACAATACGAAGCTAATTTATTAAGAGAAGAATTAAAGTCAGGCTATACCGATATAGATGATTATTTGCGTAATTTATTACTTACACTTTCAATTAAACAAGCAACCGTAGATACTATTCCCCGACTTGCACAACTTTCCCAAAAAACCAATCAATTTAATTTTACTACTATCCGCTACACCGAGCAACAATTAAACACGTTACTTAAAAGATCTGATTATAAAATATATTCTCTTAGTTTAAAAGATAAATTTGGAGATTATGGCATTATTGGGTTAATAATTTTGCATGAGAACGAATTAAATTATGAAATAGAAAATTTTTTGCTTAGTTGCCGTGTAATTGGAAGGAAATTAGAACATATTGTAATTTATCAACTAAAAGAATTATTAAAAAAAGATTTTATTGGTATATATATACCAACACAAAAAAATATTATTTTACAAAACAAATACGATGAACTTGGATTTGTTTTAATAGAGGAATCCAAGGATGCAAAAAAATATTTGTTAAATAATTTTCCAAACATATCTTTAGATATAATTGAGGTGAAATTTGAAAATTGAGATTATTAGTATTATTAAAAACATACTGGAAGAAGAAGTTTTGGAATCAACTAATAAAGATAATGCCAAAAATTGGGATTCTTTAAATCATATTAAAATAATTTTAGCTTTGCAATCTAAATTTAATATTAAATTTAGTGTTGAAGAAATTTCCAACAGCTACAATGTTAATAGTTTGATTAATTTAGTATCTTCTAAACTTAGCTAATAACATGCAATTAAAGCTTAATAGATACTCACCCGTTGAAAAAAAAAGATGGAATAGTTTAATCGATTCTTCAATTAACGGTACATTTTTATTTAATCGCAACTATATGGAATACCACTCAGATAGATTTATTGATCATTCAATAACAATCTATAATAATATTGATTTAGTAGCGGTTATACCGGCAACTGTTAAAGGGGATACTTTTATAAGTCATGGGGGCTTAACATATGGTGGGCTTATTCACGACCATAGAATAAATACCAAAAATACACTTGAAATTTTCGATTTATTATTAACATATTTATCAAAAATTGGCATTAATAAAATAATTTATAAAACAATTCCGCATATTTACCATATTAAACCTTGCGAAGAAGATCTATATGCTCTATTTAGATATAATTTTGAATTGTTTAGACGCGATCCTTCTTCAACTATTAATTTACAAAACTCTTCGGTTCCCGGAAAAAAACTAAATAGGTTTAAGAAACTAAGTAACGAAGGGATCAAAATAGTTGATACTAAAGATTCAAGTCAACTAATTGATGTTATAAAAAAAAACTTAATTAAACAATATGGAGTTTCTCCCGTTCATACCTCTGATGAATTAAATTTATTAAAAAGTCGTTTTCCCAAAAACATTATTTTTTATGAAGCTTACATTAATAATATGTTTTTAGGAGGAACTATACTATACCTAACAAAAAATGTTGTTCATGTTCAATATATGGCTGCAACCGAAATAGGATATGAACTCAGATTATTTGATTATTTATTTACATGCCTAACCGATTTTTATAAAAACGCATTTCATTGGTTCGATTTCGGTATATCCAGCGAAAATGACGGTAAATACTTAAATACGGGTTTAATAGCCCAAAAAGAAGGTTTTAATGCCTCAACTGTTTGTTATGATTTTTATAGAATTTCAATATGATTAAATTTTTAGATTTGCAGGAAATTAACAAGCAATATATAACCGAGTTTAACGATGCTATCAATAAAACAATAAATGCAGGTTGGTATATTTTAGGACAAGAAGTTTCCAACTTCGAAAAAAACTTTGCAAATTATTGTGGTGTGAAACATTGTATTGGTGTTGCCAACGGGTTAGATGCATTAATATTAATATTGCGAGCTTACATTGAATTAGGAAAAATAAATGAAGAAGATGAAATAATTGTTCCTTCTAATACATATATAGCCACTATTTTATCAATTTCGCATAATCGATTGAAACCTATTTTAATAGAACCAGATATTAATACTTACAATATTAATCCCAAGTTAATTGAAAGCAAAATAACAGATAGAACAAAAGCTATTATGCCGGTACATTTATACGGTAAGGTTTCAGATATGAACGAAATTAACAAAATTGCACAAAAATACAATTTAATTGTAATTGAGGATAGTGCGCAAGCACACGGGGCTCAATGTAAAGAGAAAAAAACAGGTAATTTAGGTGATGCTGCAGGGTTTAGTTTTTATCCGGGTAAAAATTTAGGTGCTTTAGGAGATGGTGGTGCAGTTACTACTAATGATGATAAACTAGCAGACACAATAAGAGCACTTAGAAATTACGGCTCACATCAAAAATATTACAATTTATATAAAGGTTACAATAGCAGACTTGACGAACTACAGGCAGCGTTTTTAAATGTAAAGCTAAAATATTTGGATAACGATAATCAAAAACGAAGGGAAATTGCCCAATATTACTGCACAAATATTAAGAACCCAAAAATTGTTCTTCCTTTTGAGAATTTAACTAAAAATTCAAAACTCGAAATTCAAAATTATTTAGAACATGTTTGGCATTTATTTGTAATTAGAACAGAAAAACGAGATAAATTGCAAAAATATTTAACCGATAAAAGTGTGCAAACAGTAATCCACTATCCTATACCACCTCATAAACAGCAAGCTTATAAAGAATGGTATAATTTAAGTTTTCCTATAGCGGAAAAAATACATTACGAAGTTTTAAGTTTACCTATAAGTCCGGTTATGAAGGATGTAGAAGTTGAAAAGGTTGTTCAAATTATAAACAGTTTTAATTAATTATTTAATTATTTAATTACTTAATTATTCAAACACCCATCTTACTACTTCAAACACCTCCGCGTATTTAGTACCAATTTGTGTACCGCGAGTAATTGCCAAACTTTTTATAAACTCTTCAGTTGCATAGTTTCTTCCTTTTTGTGAATTGTAACAGTCCAGTGCTTTAAATTTTAATTCTAATTCTTTTTCGCCGAAAATAATAAAACAATTAGTAGAAAATTTTAAATTATTCCATGGCAATTCATAACATAATATAGATCTGCGTTTAAAAGCTCTCAATCCTTCATGTGCAATTGTTGTATGATCTTGGTGTAAATCGGCAATAGAAGGCATAAAAACTAAATCAGGATTGATATCTTTATTAAGTTTAACTAAGTCCTCTAATATTTCTTGTCTATGATGGGCAAAATTTCTAACTTTATACTTATATAACAAAAGGTTCTTTTCGTCTATTCCAAGAACTTTTGTTGCTGCTTTTACTTCTGTTTCCAAAATATTTTTGGGATACGGTGGAGGTACGGATTCCTCAGCAAGAGAAAATGCTGCATAATACACTTCTTTTCCTTGTAAAATAAATTTCGCAATTGAAGC
>DAINPX010000256.1:0-5084 GCA_036743235.1 Melioribacteraceae bacterium | reverse complement strand
GCAATTACCATTCCATCGAATAATAATTCAGTGTATTCTTGAAGTAGTACTCTGTCTTTAAATGTACCGGGCTCTCCTTCATCAGCATTACAAATTACATATTTTTTGTCACTTTTTGCTGCAGCAGTTAACATCCATTTTGTAGCTGTCGGAAAACCTGCTCCACCTCTACCTTTAAGTTTTGATTCTCTTAATTCAAATAAGATGTCTTCTCTTGACATTGTTAATATTTTTTTAATTGCTTCCCCTTGTTTATATTCGGAAAATATAACGGGTCCTTGTCTCATTTTATCTTTATTTTCCATAGTTCACCTATTTAATTTGATTTAATATTTCAACAGCTTTTTCAGGTGTAAGTTTGGAATAAACTTTATCATTAACCAACATTGCGGGACCTTGATCGCACATTCCCAAACAATTTGCATACTCTAAAGTAAATTTTTTATCTTTTGTCGTTTCTCCAAACTTAACTCCCAATTCTCTTTCAATAGCTTTGGCTACAGCTTCTTTACCGTGCATATCACATGTAATTGTTTGGCATAACCTTACTATATTTCTGCCTTTTGGTGAGCTATTTAAAAATGCATAAAATGAAATGACACTAAACACCTCTACAGGGTGGATATCAAGTAAACGTGCTACTTCTTGTTGAGCAAAATCTGATACATAACTATGTTTTTGCTGAATTTCTTGTAAAATTGATAATAACGAAGAACGATTATTACCATGTTTTTCAACTAATTTTTCAATTTCTTCTGTCAATGAGTTTTTCTCTAATACTAACATATTATCTCCTACTTCTTTGCTAATAGGTTTTCGACTTTGGCAACTAATTGTTCCGGTGAAATGGGCTTTTCGACAAAATCATCAACCGGTACCATCTCTCCACTACCGTATTGAAAACCGATAGCTTTAGAAACCGAAGTGTACATTAATATCGGAGTTTTAATTCCTTCTCTACGAAACTTTTGCGCCAAAAAGAATCCGTCATCAGGTTCGTCCATCATTACGTCTAAAATAATCAAATTCGGATTATTTTCTTTTACAATAGCATAACCGTCGTTTGGATTATTTGCAGTTACAACACTAAATCCTTTGGATTTTAGGACTAAGCTTGTAGCTTCAATTATATCCGCATCATCATCGATAATTGCTACTAATGCCATAATTACTCCTGTTTTTCTTAGTTATTGATTGGAAGTTGTATTTTAAATGTAGTTCCTTTTCCGTACTCACTTTCTACTTCAATCTTTCCATGATATGAATCAACAATCCGTCTTACAATAGTTAGACCTAAACCGGTACCGCTTACTCCACGAGTGTATTCGTTTTTTGCTCTAAAAAACTCTTGAAAAAGTTTAGCTTTTTCTTCCGGTTTCATGCCTATTCCAGAGTCACTTATCTCAACATTTATATAATTGGTTGAATAAAAAACCTTTATTGCAATTTCGCCTTTATCTTTATTGTATTTAATGGCATTACTTAATATATTTGTAAATAATCGAGTTATTTCGTTCTGATCTCCGTTAAAATAAATATTTTCTTTCTGGTAAGTTTTTATAATTTCAATTCCCTTTTTAGCTAATTCTAACTCTAAAAATTGAATAGTTGAATTTAACAACTCAACCAAATCTAACTTTTCTATTTCTCTTTGTTTGGTTTTCATTTCCATTCGACTTATATCCAATAAATCATTAACCAAATCTAAAAGACCCTTTAATCTTATTATTGACCGAGAAATATATTCCCTTTGTTGTTCGTAAGAAACATTTAGTGATTCATCCATAATTATCTTTAAAAAACCGGATACTGCTGCAACCGGTGTTTTTAATTCATGTGCAACCATTGATACAAACTGTGATTTGACCATCTCAATTTTCTTAAAGTCGCTTATATTTCTTAGCACAATAACAATGCCCGAAATCTTTCCATACTCATCTACAATCGGTGAACAATTTGCTTCAATAACCAACTCAAAATTTGGCTTTATATCAACTTGTGTAGAATATGATTTTTTAATAGCTTCGGAAGATTCTAGATATTTGTTAACAATCTCACTTATCCCTTTAGGAATTTTATTTAATACAAATTCTCCAATAATTAAATCTGGTATATCAAGATTTTTTAACGCTGCATTATTAAAATATGCCAATTCGCCATTAGTATTAATAACAAGAACGCCTTCGTTAATGTTATTTATTATTGTGCGGAGTCGGCTTTTTTCATAGGATATTTCTAATAAACTTACTTCTCTTTCCTGTCGCAATCTTTCCGCTTCAAGTAGAAGTTTTCTGTGTTTATATCCAATATCAAGGTGGTGTAATATTTCTTCGGGGGTGAAAGGTTTAGGTATATAATTATAAGCACCTAAGCGAGTAGATTCAATTGCAGTATCTATACTTGCATAAGCAGTGGCAATAAAACAAACCGTATTAGGATATTTCGCTTTAATAGTTTGAAGAACTTCTAAGCCTTCAATATCAGGCATTTTTAAGTCTATTACTGCCAAATCAAATTCTTGGCTTGTCCCTTTAGCAATTCCTTCGGTTCCGTTTTCAGCAGTATCAACCAAAAAGCCCTCCGATTCGAGTAACCTTTTAGTACCCAATCGGAGACCTTTTTCATCATCAACAATCAAAATTTTAGCCATAACTCAAACATTTAATATAATAAGATTTTAATATCTTAAGATATTAATGTTTTTTGTAAAAAAAAAGCTAAAAAATTAAAAATTTTCCAATTTTGATATTAATTCTTCAACAACAACAGGTTTGTTTAATAAACCGTCACATTTAATCCATTCTTTTTCTTCTTCAGTAGCCGAGCTAAACTTAAATCCGGTTTCGTATGTAGCAGAAGTAAGCATAAAAACTGGGATTTGTTTTCCTAGTTCGGTTCTTTTTATTCTGTGACATAAAATAAAGCCGCTATCATGTTGTTCCATTATTAAATCTACAACACATGCATTTGGTTTTTCTGCTAAAAATGTATTATAACCTTCTTCACCGCTTTCTGCCGTAACTACATCAAACCCTTTTGATTCGAGCAAAAGTTTATTTTGCTCTAATAAATCAATATCATCATCAACAAGTAAAATCTTTTTGTATTTTTCAGTTATTTTCATGATAACTAACTCCGCGTGTTATTCATAATTATTTAATTTTGTTACTTTTAAAGGTAGTTTTATGGTAAATTCAGTACCAATATTTACAGTACTTTTTACTTTAATATCTCCTCTATGCATTTTAATTATTCCGTACGTAATTGCTAAACCTAAGCCCGTTCCTTTTCCCATTTTCTTTGTTGTAAAAAACGGAGTAAACAATTTTTTAATATTATCTTCAGGTACTCCGCAACCTGAATCTATAATTTTAATATTTATTTCTTTATCAGAATTAGAAATTGTTATTGATAATTTTTTAATCTTGCTCTCTTCCATAGCTTCGCAGGCATTTCCAATAACATTAATAAATACTTGTTTAAGCTGATCAATGTCCCCTTCCAACTCTATGTCATTTGAATTATCTGTTAAAGAAAAATCAATTTCGGCATTTTCGGGTCTTATCATCAAAACTTTAGTGGCATCATTAATTAATTCAGAAATATGCATTGTAGAAACATTTAATTTACCTTGTCTTGCAAAATTCAGTAAATTAGCAACAATGTTTTTACACCTAACAGCTTCTTCAATAATCAGTTTTAAGTCTTCTACACCTTGTAAGTCGTCCATTTTCTTTTCAAACTCACGTTTTAACATAGAAGCATATAACATTATTGAGCCCAAAGGGTTATTAATTTCATGAGCAACTCCGGCAGCAAGCTGACCGATAGAAGCTAATTTTTCGGCACCTGCTAACGCATCTTGCGTATCTTTTAATTCTGTATAAGCTTTTTCCAATTTATCAATTAAATAAGGCAAACACATTTCTTGTTCTGCCAAATCTTTTGCTATTGCTATTGCATATTCACGGCAAGATTTATAACCGCAAGCTCCGCAGTTCAATTCATCTGTTTTAGTAAATTTATTTGTCCTGGCCAAAATTTCCTTAATTTTTTCTTCATTTGGCATAGGGCGTCTTTGGTTCTTATCAAAAAATTTTCTACTTAAATCTATATTTCTGCTATTATAAATTTCCCCTTTCCAAACATTTTTATCAAGAAAATTTATATGCCTTTCAACATATTCAATTACTTTTTCGCGCTTCGAGTAATAATTTAAATCATTATCAATTGCAGGACCATTAATGCACCCTTCGCAAAAAAGTATATCGACAAATTTAGATTTTATTCTCTCTTCGGCAATATCGTTAATTACTTGAACAACTTTATCTTTCCCTTCCACAACAATTATCTCTTTTGTAAGAATATCGCTTGGAATATTTGCAGTTTTTATTAAACCACCTGCAAGAGGATACGATTTACCTAAATTAGCATATGGCGGATCAAAATTTGAGTTATCTAACGTTTCTAAAACTACTTCATTTTTTGAAAATAATTCTTTTACTTCATGAAATGTTAAAACTGCATCAATTGCTCCTTCTACTCCCCAATCGTCATATTCGCTTTTTTTTGCAACACAAGGTCCAATAAACACTACCGGAATATCCGTTCCGTAATTTTCTTTGAGATATTTACCCATTGCAATCATAGGCGAAACAACAGGAGCCAGCATTGGAATTAAATTAGAATAGTATTTTTCAATAAAATTATAAACGGCAGGACAAGATGAACTAATTATAGTTTTATCCCCTTTTGATTCAAATATCTTATTATATTCTATACTAACTAAATCAGCTCCAAATGCAGTTTCTGCAACTTTATCAAAACCTAATATCTTTAATCCGGTAATAAACTTAAAATAGTTATCCGGAAAAGCAGCAGCAAAAGAAGGTGCTACTATTGCAAACGCCTTTCCGGATGGTAAAAGTTTTTGAACGACATATTCGGAATCGCTAAGTATCATTTTTGCGTGTTGCGAGCAAACTTTAACACAGTGACCACAACTAATGCACCTTTCGGTTACAACTACGGCTTGCCCACCTTCAACACGAATTGCACTTGCGGGGCATTCTCTAATACAAGAG
>DAINPX010000255.1:0-5092 GCA_036743235.1 Melioribacteraceae bacterium | reverse complement strand
TATTGTTATAAAGTTATTTATTATTCCACAGATAAACTTATTCTCATTCTCCTTCTCTAAACTATATAAAGGCGTAACTTAGTGCATTAGTATTTTGTAAAATAATAGGTTACAATAGTTCTATAGGCAATTATAATCTAAACTTGTCAAATTATCTATAAAATAATTCCGCCTTAATAGAATTTAGAAAAGGGGATTAAGGGGGTAAGAGTTTAAATTCTTAATGTGCAATAATCTGTTTTTAATACAGCCCCATTATATACTTTCTTACTTAACAACTATTTCATTTTTATACTTTTAAGTTTTTTCACTTTTACGGTATTTTACTTTACGCTTTTTTTTATTAAATTTAGATATCACAAATGGCGGTTATTATATGTTATTTTCAACAATTATTAACGCAACGGAAGAACACATCTACAAAACATTTTCCGAAAAATCACCTGCAGGCAATATTTACCATGATATTGTACACACCAAAGAAGTTGTTAGCGAAGTTGAAAAAATAGGAAGAGAAATAGGAATTAGCGATTTAGATTTGGAAGTGTTAATTATTGCCGCATATTTTCACGATTTAGGTTACATTGAAGATTCCGAAAATCATGAAGAAGTTAGTGCAGGTTACGCAAAAACATTTCTTAATAATTATGGATATCCCAAAGATAGACTTGATAAGGTAATTAAATGTATTTTAAGTACTAAATTAAGCTACCAACCGCAAAACTTAATAGAAGAGATTATGAAAGATGCCGATTTGCATCATGTCGGCTCTGAAAAATATATGGATAAAAGTAATTTATTACGTGCAGAAATTGAGAACAGAAAAGGGATTAAAATAGAAGATTACGATTGGATAAAAGGAAATATTGATTTTTTTATTAAACACAAATTTTATACTAAATTTGCAAAAGATAATTACGATGAAATTAAACAGGCTAATTTATTAAAACTTCAAAAAAGACTTCGTAAAGCACTAAATAAGGTTGAGGAAGAAAAAATTAAAACCGAAAAGTTTGAACTTGAAAAAGAAAAACTTGCCTCTAAAAAAGAAAGCTCGTTAAAACCCGATAGGGGAGTTGAAACCATGTGGCGTAATACTATGCGTACACATGTTAGTTTTAGCAGTATGGCAGATAATAAAGCTCATATTATGATTAGCGTAAATACATTATTACTAACTGCAGTTGTTGCCTTTTTAATTAAAAATTTATCTCTATATCCGCAACTTATAATTCCCACAACTTTATTAACCGTTGTTTCTTTGGTTTCGTTAGTATATGCTGTTTTGGTTACTCGCCCAAATATTACTTCAGGCACATTTACTAACGATGACGTATTAAATAAAAAAGTAAATTTATTGTTTTTCGGTAATTTTTTTAAAATGAATTTAGAAAGTTTTAGCTGGGGAATGAACGAATTAATGAACGATAAAGAATTTTTATACGACAGTATGATTAAAGACTATTATTTTTTAGGGCAAGTATTGGGTAAAAAATACTTACATTTACGTATGAGTTATAATATTTTTATGTTCGGTTTAATTATTACGGTTTTAGCTTTTATAATTGCTCTTACCTTTTACCCTATTACAGGCGATTTAATTCCGTTACACTAATATAAGGAAATAATTTTGAAAAAACTTTTACTTATTAGGCATGCCAAAAGCAGTTGGAGTGATGATAGCATAAGCGATAAAGAAAGACCGCTTAATGCAAGAGGGAAAAAAGCTGCTCCGTTTATGGCTGAAATATTAAAAAAGAAAAATATTAATATCGAATTATTTATCTCTAGCCCTGCCGAAAGAGCATTTGCAACTGCTAAAAAATTTGCCGATACTTTTGGTTACCCCAGAAATAAAATTAAAATTATTGAGGATTTATACGGTGCTGCTACCTACGAAATTATGGAAATTGTGAACAATTTTGATAATAACTTAGAATGTGTTGCCATTTTTGGTCATAACCCCGATTTAACTCAATTTAACAACTTCTTATCCGATACTTACATAGACAACATTCCAACAACCGGAATTGTTTTACTGCATTTTGAAGTTGATAACTGGACAGATATTGGTAGCGGAATAGGTAAATTGCAATTTTTTGATTACCCTAAAAAATTTAATCCCTTACTTTAATATCTTTTTAGAATATTGCATATATAAATGGAGCTAATGCGCTTCCTTGGGTTAATACAATTAATCCGCCTAATAAAATTAAAAAGAATATAATGGGCAACAACCACCATTTTTTTCTATATTTTAAAAATTGCCACAGTTCTGAAATAATGCTTAGCTTTCCCATTAAAATTGTCTCTCCGTTTCTTCTTTTCCGTATTTAATATTTTCTCGTTTAACCCAGTAACTTTCAACTTTTTTATCTAGTTTTGTATTTAACAAATCTTTTCCCGATATCTTAAAAACTAAACTTATAGGTGTTATAATTAGATAAAATAAAATACCCAATATTAATCTTGTACTAATAAATCCCAATACAACCGATAATATCATCCAAAATAAATATATCGGTTTTAATATAATAGGAGTAATAAACCCCAACAGTATAAAAATAAAACCAAAGGGAATTAAATAAGTAAAGGCATTAGAATCATAAAATATTGTTATAAATCCAATAAATGCAATTATTCCGCCAATTAATAACGCAAAATTTAAAATATCTTTATTTGTTCGTTTTATTTGTTTTATTTCTTCAAGTATCATATTTTAATCCAATTCAAATTCTTTTTTCCAATCGGTATCGTTAATTAATTTTTTCATTTCCGTTTTATTTAACAAATAATTACCAAGCACTAAATAATCGATATCGGTACGCATAAAACAACGATAAGCATCTTCAGGGGAGTTAACAATTGGTTCACCTCTTACATTAAAGGATGTGTTTACTATAACTCCATACCCGTATTTTTCGTTAAACGTAGATATTATTCCGTGATAAAAAGGATTTGTATTCTTGTTTACCGATTGAATTCTTGCACTATAATCAATATGCGTTACAGCCGGTATATCACTTCTAACTATATTAAGCTTATCTATTCCAAAAAGTTTTTGTTCTTCTTCACTCATTTTTAATTGTCTTTCTTTTTTTACATCGGCTACCAACAACATATACGGGCTAGGTCTATCTATTTCAAAATAATCCGAAATTCTTTCTTCCATTACACTTGGAGCAAATGGTCTAAAACTTTCGCGAAATTTAATTTTTAAGTTCATTACCGATTGCATTTTTTTTGACCGTGCATCTCCAATAATAGAACGAGCCCCCAAAGCACGGGGACCGAACTCCATTCTTCCGTTTAATATGCCCAATATTTTTTCTTCGGAAAGAATATCGGCAATTTTATTGTGTAAATCTGCAGTTTCTAAATAAGTGTGTTTTATATTATGCTTATCCAAAAATTCTTTAATTTGTTCGTTGTTAAATTCAGTACCCAAGTAAGCACCAAACATTTTATCGTTTTTATTATCCGAAATTCTTTTATTATTTAAGTATTGATACCAAACAAATAATGCCGCACCCAAAGCACCACCTGCATCTCCTGCTGCGGGTTGAATCCAAATATCATCAAAAATCCCTTCTCGTAATATTTTACCGTTTGCAACACAATTTAATGCAACACCACCTGCTAAACAGAGGTATTTTTTACCTGTAACTTGTTTAATATGTTTTGCCATTCTTATCATTATAATTTCGGTAACATCTTGAATTGAACGAGCAAAATCCATTTCTCTTTGTGTAAGTTTGCTTTCCGGTTCTCGGGGTTTTCCGCCAAACAATTTATTAAATGCGTCATTGGTCATCTTCAAACCACCGGCAAAATCAAAATATTTCATATTCATTTTAAATGAACCGTCTTCCTTTAAGTCTATCAGTTCATTTAATATTATATCAACATATTTTGGTTCACCGTACGGAGCTAAGCCCATTACTTTATACTCGCCGCTATTTACCTTAAACCCTGTGTAATATGTAAATGCAGAATACAACAACCCCAATGAATGAGGGAATTTAATATCCGCCATTATTTCAATTTTATTTTGTTCTCCGATACCGTAACTTGTAGTTGTCCACTCGCCAACACCGTCTATAGTTAAAAATGCCGCTTCGTTAAAAGGAGATGCAAAAAAAGCGCTTGCAGCGTGCGATTGGTGATGTTCGGGAAATAATATAATACCGTTATAATTTAATTCATTTTTAATTAAATCTTTCATCCATATTTTTTCTTTTATCCATAAGGGCATTGCTTTAATAAATGAGCTAAATCCTTTTGGAGCCAACGAAGTATAAGTTTCAAGCAATCTTTCAAATTTTAACATCGGTTTATCGTAAAAAGCTACATAAGATAAGTCGTTGGCATTAATTCCTGCATAATCTAAACAATATTTAATTGCATTTTTAGGAAATTTATGGTCGTGTTTCTTTCGTGTAAACCTCTCTTCTTGTGCTGCAGCTATAATTACACCATCTTTTATTAAAGCTGCGGCGCTATCGTGGTAATATGCGGATATTCCGAGTATATACATTTTCACCTATAAATTTAAATCAGAATAATTAATTTACAAAATTTTTCTATTTTTTAGTTCCCAATTATTTAAAATAGAAAAGCCGACATTTTCAGCCGGCTTTTCAAGTTTATAAAATAAATTAAATTATTTTATTAACATCATTTTCTTTGTAGCTACAAAGTTATCAGAGGTAATTGTATAGAAATAAACACCGCTGGTTAAACTTGAAGCGTTAAAGTTAACATCGTAGTTACCTGCACCTAATTGTTCGTTAACTAATTCGGCAACTTCCTGACCTAACAAGTTGTAAACTTTCAATGTAACTAAACCTGCTTTTGGCACGCTAAAGTTAATTGTAGTTGACGGGTTGAATGGGTTAGGATAGTTTTGAGCTAAGTTATAAACTGTAGGAATTTCGTTATTAGCTGTTTCAACACCAAGTACAATAGCAGGAGACATATCTGCCCAAACAGTAGTTGCAATAACATACTGAGCATTGGTTGTTAATGTAATACTGTGGTAAAGCTATCTTCATGTCTCTCCTCCTCAATATATTTATATTACATATATTAT
>DAINPX010000254.1:0-5120 GCA_036743235.1 Melioribacteraceae bacterium | reverse complement strand
TTGTTTCAATATCCGAAATGCGTAACCTTCCGGTCGTATTAAGAACATAAATCATTTCTTTAAAAATATGTTCAACAATATTTACTTCTTCAACTTCACCTTTTAAGTAAATATTATCGCCACGAACGGTTAAATTTGTATTAAATTTTTTTTCAATAAGTTTAAGATTTGAGTCGTTGATTCCCAAAAATAGAAGTAAATCAACTCCTTCCAACTTTAATACTTTTTCTATTTGCACAGTGTATCCCTTTAATTAAAAAGCCCTTATTTTTTAGATAAGGGCTTAAAATTTTATATAATACTAAAAATTAGTTAGTAGCTGTTTGTTTTGGCGGAGCCGGTTTAAAGTTACTTTTTAATTTATCGTATTTTGCTTTTTCTTCTTCAGTCAAATTAGGAATCTTGAATATTTGTTTAGGATAAATTAAATTTGGATTCTTAATTTGGTCTTTATTTGAATTATAAATTTTTGGCCATGCAAAAGGATTTGAATAGATATCGCTTTTCTTTGCTATATTCCATAAACAATCGCCTTTAACAACAGTATAATTAACTTCGGTAACTGGTTCAACCCAAGCTTCTAATTTTCTTGGTAATTCAACATGAACTTTATTATAAAATTCTTGAAGTGCACTAATTTTACTATCTTGTAATAATTTTAATTCTGCAGCTCTATCATTTTTTGGACCTTCTTGTCTATCAATTTTGGTTGCTAATGCATTAACCTGAGCACGATAATTATCAACATCGGTTTTTGTAGCACCAATAATTGCATATAATTCGTCCATGCAATTTTCATAAGATTGTAAGCCTAAACTTTTAGCTTTTAATTCTTTAATTTCGTTTTGTAACTGTGAAGCTTCTTGAGTTAAAGTAGTTTTCTTTTGAGTTAGGCTATTAACTTCGTTCTGCCATTCTTCTTTTGTCATTTCTTTTGTTTGAGCTAAAACGTTAACAGAAACGAATAAAACTACCATTAATATACTTTTTAATATTTTCATTATTCTCTCCTGTTATTTACCTAATTTTTGTAAGTTAGCTTTTGTTTCGGCTTTCTCTTTTTCACACTGGTCTAATTTAGAATTCTTTTCAGCTATTTCACGTTCTAATTTGGTTTTTTCGCTTTTTAAAGAATTATTAGATTTTTCAAGTTCTTTTACTTCGGCTCTCATTTCATCTAATGATGCTAACTGTTCCTCCGAAACTCCGCTGCAAGCTACCAAACCGGCTACGAATAAGAACATCACTCCTAATTGGATGAATCTTCTTATCTTGTTCATTTATACCTCCGAATATATTTATAAAAAAAACATCACTCAATATAATAATTTTTTTATTAAATTATTAAAAAATCGTATAAGATAAAATATTTTTTATCAAGTATTTTAACTCTAAATTCCCCGTTTTACTTAGCTTATTAAATATTTTATTTAACGTGTTTATGCATAATTAAAAGTATTTATTAATTCTACTTTAACAAAAAATAATCTGGATTTTTAAATAAATATTTTAAATTTGAATAATTTATAATTTATACAACTTATTATAATTGAAAAAAGTATTAATTAAGATGATTAAAATTCATCTTATATACTTAAATAATATTGTTTTATATAGTTACCTGCTTATTTTTAAACAAAAATATTTAATTAATTCCCTTTTAATATATAAATTTTACCTAAAAGTATTTCGTTTAGTTCCCTAAATTAGCATTACTGCTAAGTCTTTCTTTATTGTTTTTCGCTACTTGGTTGTTAGAATTTAATAACAGTGCATTGTTAAATGATACCAATGCCTCATCTGTTTTATTTTGTGCCAAATATATTTGCCCAAGCAAAGTATAAGTTTCCGAACTGGGCTCTGTTAAGTTATGAACTAAATTTATTTTACTTTCCGCTTCTTTTAATTCGCCTATTTGAAAATCAATTTTCGCACCCCAATATATAAGTTTGGGATCTGTAGAATTTAATTTTAAAGCTTTTTTAATAGATTCACCAGCATGATAAAACATATTTTTCATAAAGTAAACTTTTGCAGCAGTAAACCACATTTCAATATTATCTTGACCTAATTCTTTAATTTTTTCAATAATATTTAAAGCTTCATTTGTATTAGACATTGCCATTGCAATATTTGCAAGGTAAATGTATGTTTCAATAATAAATTCTGCTTTTTCATTTAAGCGTAAAAATTCTTCAAAGTTAATTTTTGCAATGGGAAAGTTTTTTAAACCGTAATAAGATAGTCCCAATAAAAAATATGCTTCCGCAATTAAACCGTTTTTAATACGTCCTATATTTTCAATAGCTTCATTAAATTTTGAAATTTTTATTAATAACTCACATAAAAAAACCCTAACCTCGTCTTCTTCAGGGTTTATTTCTCTTAAATAATTTTCCAACAAATTAACAGAAGAAGACGTTTTACCAATTTTATCGTATATAGCAGCTAATTTAATTGTAGAAATTTTTCCGTAGGTTTCATTATCTAATAAATTTTGGAATATTTGAATTGCATGCAATAATTTTCCTTCCTTTTCCAAACCTACTGCTTTTGTAAACAAATATTCTTTATTATCCATTATTATTATTCCCACTCAATAGTAGAAGGAGGTTTAGAACTGATATCATAAACAACTCTATTAACCCCTTTAACTTTTCTAATAATTTTATTTGAAATATTATCTAAGATATTATAATCAAACTTATACCAATCAGCAGTCATACCGTCTGTTGAAGTTACGGCTCGTAAAGCAATAACATTTTCATACGTTCTATTATCTCCCATAACACCAACAGATTGAATAGGCAAAAATACTGCAAAGGCTTGCCAAATACTGTTATATATACCCGATTGTTTTAGTTCGGATATAAATACGTCATCTGCTTCGCGTAAAGTATCTAATTTATCTTTTGTAATTTCGCCAATAATTCTTACTGCTAGACCAGGTCCGGGAAATGGGTGTTTGTAGATAAAATCTTCTTTTATGCCTAATTGAACACCAATTTTTCTAACCTCATCTTTAAATAGTTCTCTAAAGGGTTCAATTAATTTCAATTTCATTATTTCAGGAAGACCACCCACATTATGATGAGTTTTTATAGTAACCGAAGAACCTTTAACAGGTACAGATTCAATAACATCAGGATATAAAGTGCCTTGAACTAAAAAATCAACGATACCTAATTTATTGGCTTCGCGCTCAAATATCTCAATAAATGTGTTACCAATAATCTTCCTCTTTTGTTCAGGGTCAACTATTCCTGTAAGTTTTTTTAAAAATTCTTCTTCGGCGTTTACTGAAATTAAATTTAATTTATACTGTTCCCTAAATTCTGCAACAAAATTTTCACTCTCATTTAGCCTCATCAATCCCGTATCCACATGAATGCAAGTCAGTTGATTTCCAATAGCTTTATTAACTAAAATTGCCGCAACTGTTGAATCTACACCACCGCTTAAAGCACAAATAACTTGGCTATTGCCAACTATCCTTTTTATATAATCAACGCTTTCTTCAATAAAATTTTGTGCATTCCAGGAACCGGTACATTTACAAATTTCAAAAACAAAATTTGAGATAATTTTGTAACCTTCAATAGTATGAGCTACCTCAGGATGAAATTGCAAGCCGTAAATATTGTCTTCGGTATTTTCAAAAGAAGCTATTGGAGAATCCTCGGTAACTCCCGTAATATTAAACTTTATCGGAGCATCGGTAATAATATCACCATGACTCATCCACACAGTACTTGATAAATTTACGTCTTTAAATAATAATGAATCGGAAACTATTTTGAAGGATGTCTTTCCATATTCTCTATTTTGTGCGGGTTCAACTTTACCGCCAAATATTTTTGTGATAAGTTGTATTCCGTAACAAACACCTAAAATGGGAATTCCTAAATCAAATATCCTTACATCAACCGATAGAGAATCAGATTCATAAACACTCATCGGTCCACCGGAAAGAATAATGCCTACCGGGTTAAGTTCTTTAATTTTTTCATAAGGGAAATTGTTTGGATGAATTTCGGAATAAACATTAATTTCCCTTATGCGGCGTGCAATCAATTGAGTGTATTGCGAACCGAAATCTAAAATTAAAACCGTTTCTTTATGAAGCATTAAATTTAACCTAATTGAGCTTTATAAGCTTCGGCATCCATTAATTCTTTAGTTTCATCTAAATTAGTCAGTTCTATTTTTACTATCCAACCTTCTCCATAAGGATCACTATTAACTAGTTGAGGATCGTTCTCCAATTTTGCGTTAACTTCAATTAATTTACCGCTAACAGGTGCATTTATATCAGCAACTGTTTTTACTGCTTCAATAGTACCAAATGTTTCACCTTTAACTATTTCGCTAACAGAAGATTCAATACTAATAAAAACTATATCGCCTAATTCTCCTTGTGCAAAATCGGTAACGCCAATATAACCGATATTTCCTTCAACTTTTAACCATTCATGGTCACTTGTGTAAAATAAACCTTCAACTACGTTCATGTCTTCCTCGTTATTTATTTAATAATTTGTCCAAAAAAGAAGTGTCATAATTAGAACTAATAAAATCTTCGTTCTCCAAAACTTTCTGGTGAAACGGAATTGTTGTTTTAACACCCTCTATCTTAAATTCATCAAAAGCTCTTTTTGCGCGTCTAATTGCGTGTTCTCTGTCTGTTCCCCAAACAATCATTTTGGCTAATAAAGAATCGTAATAAGGGGGGATAACATAATCATCATATATATGTGAATCTATTCTAACGCCAAAACCACCGGGAAAATGTAAATAATTGATTTTACCGGGTGAAGGTCTAAATCCGTTATCCGGGTCTTCTGCATTAATTCTGAATTCAAAACTGTGACCAATAGGTTCTTTTGGTAAAACACTTACCTTTTGACCAGCAGCAACTAAAATTTGCTGTTTAATTAAATCCACATTATTAACCATTTCGGTTACAGGATGTTCGACTTGAATTCGAGTATTCATCTCAATAAAATAATAATTCTTATTTTTATCAACTAAAAATAAGAATTATTATTTTATTGAGATGAATACTCGAATTCAAGTCAAACATCCTGTAACCGAAATGGTTAATAATGTGGATTTAATTA
>DAINPX010000253.1:0-5122 GCA_036743235.1 Melioribacteraceae bacterium | reverse complement strand
CGAACGAAATATTAACTATACTTTATCTTTAATATTAAAGGATTTGTTGGAAAAAGAAGGTGCAAAAGTGTTTTTAACTCGTCCTGAAATTAGTTCGCAATTACCTCTTTATCAAAGAAGAAACGCCTGTGTTTCTTATAATCCCGACATAATAATTAGTATGCACAATAATGCCGTTCCTCAAAATATGGATCCCACAATATATAATGGATATTCATCATATTACTATAATCCTCAAGCACAAAAACTTGCCGAATTAATAAACAATAATTTTTCTAAAAATTTCACTTTCCGAAATCATGGGCTATATTGCAACAACTTATATATACCAAGAATAACAGAGGCTATTACAGTATTAGTAGAACCGTTTTTTATTATTGACCCGGAACAGGAAACGTTACTTAATGATAAAATATATCAAAATAAAGTTGCTACGTCTATTTTAGAAGGGATATTTGATTTTATTAAGGAATACTCAGAATGAAAATGAGCGGTGGACCTGCTTCCTTTTATATTAAATTAATGTTATTGTTTTTTGCACTTGTTATAGCAATAGGAACTTTACTTTATACTCAAAATATTGTTGAACAGTTGCAAAAAAGAGAAAGACAAACCGTAGAACTTTATGCAAAAAGTTTTGAATATGTTGCCGGGCTAGAAGATTCCCCTTCGGACCTTACATTTATTTTTGAAAATATTATTCAAAGAATAGATTTTCCATTAATATTAACAGATGCATATGATAATTTCGATTTAAGCAATATTTCCGGTGGAATAAGAAACCTTGATATAGATACATCACTATCTAATAAAGAAAAAGAGAAATACGTTAAACAACAATTAGTTGAATTGAAGTCAATTCACGAACCTTTATTAATTAAATATCAAGATTCAATTGTTTTAGCAAAAATATATTACGGTGATTCAGCACTTGTAAAAAAACTTAAATATTATCCATATTTACAAATAGTAGTTGCAATTTTATTTATAGCTTTGGCATATTTTGGTTTTAGTTATTTAAAACGAAGTGAGCAGAGTAATATTTGGGTAGGAATGTCTAAAGAAACAGCTCACCAATTAGGAACTCCGATTTCTTCACTAATGGGTTGGACAGAAATAATAAAAATGAGTTATGATGAACCGGATAAGGTTTTAGATGCAACAACCGAAATTGAAAACGATTTGGCTCGACTTAATAAAATAGCTATGCGTTTTAGTAAAATAGGTAGCAAACCCGAATTAAAGCCGGAAAGGATAGATGATATTTTACAGACAACAATCAATTATTTTAATAGAAGATTGCCGCAAACAAGAAAAAATGTTTCAATTATTATGGAAGCAAGCGGCAAAATTATTGTAATGCTAAATAAAGAGTTGTTTGAGTGGGTTATAGAAAATCTTATTAAAAATGCCTTAGATGCAATAGAAAATAAAACCGGCTTAATTATATTTACTGTTACCGAAAACGATAAACAAGTTGTAATTGAGGTAAAAGACAACGGTAAAGGAATTGAAATGAAACGAAGAAAAGATATTTTTAGACCCGGATACAGTACCAAAAGAAGAGGTTGGGGTTTAGGTTTGTCTCTATCTAAACGTATTGTTGAAGAATATCATAACGGCAAAATTTTTGTTAGCCATTCAGTAATTAACGAAGGAACTACTTTTTCAATTATTTTGCCTAAATAGCGGGGTTTAATTGATTGCAGACAGAATAAAGACAATTTCCGAATCCCCTACTATTAAGTTAACAACTAAAATTAAGCAGTTAAAAGCAGAAGGGAAAGAAATTATCGAATTAAATATTGGTGAACCTGATTTATTTACTCCAAATTATATTAAAGAAGGAGGGATAAATGCTATTAATAACAATTTTACAAAATATACGGTTAATTCGGGAATAAATAAATTAAGGGAAGCAATAAGTTTAAAATTAAAAAATGAAAATAACGCAGAGTATTCTCCTGAGGAAATTATTGTTACAACAGGTGCAAAACAATCTGTTTTTAACGCAATAATGTCTGTAGTTAACATTGGAGATGAAGTAATAATTCCTTCTCCTTATTATGTTTCGTACCCTGAAATAGTTAAACTTGCAGGGGGAGTATGTGTATTTGTTGAAGGCGATAAAAATAATTATTTAAAGCCTGATATAAAAAATTTGGAGAAAGTTATTACTCCAAAAACAAAATTGCTGGTTCTTTGCAACCCAAATAACCCAACCGGTGCTGTATTAAATAAAGATGAATTAAAAGAAATAGCAGATTTAGTATTAAAATATAAAATTCACATTCTAATTGATGAAATTTATGAAAAGCTTGTTTATGATAATAAATTGTTTACTAGTTTTGTCTCATTAAATTCACAATTAAAAGATTATTCAATTTTAGTAAACGGTGTATCAAAATCGTTTTGCATGACCGGTTGGAGACTTGGGTTTATTGCTTCAAACAAAGAAATTATTAATGCTGTAAATATTTTACAAAGCCATCAAACCGGTAACACATCTTCTATTACTCAATATGCCGGCTTATCTGCTTTTACACAAACATCTTCATTTACAATTAACTTAAAAGAAGAGTTTGAACAAAGACGAAATATATTTTATGAATTATTATGTAAAATAGAAGGAATTAGTTTACAAAAACCTGAAGGAGCGTTTTATTTATTCCCTAATATTTCGCATTATTTCGGATATGAATTCAAGGGACAAAAAATAAATAATTCTATAGATTTTTGTAACTTTATATTAGAACACGCCGGAGTTGCTATTGTGCCCGGTATTGCTTTTGGATTAGAAGGATTTGTTAGAATTGCATACACAATTAAAAAAGACGAAATAGTAAAAACAGTTTCACTATTAAGCAATGCACTTTCCAAACTTAAAAAAATTAAGAATTAAGATATAATTCCAATGCTTTATATACTTTCTCTTTTGGTAGTTTATTATTTGTCCAAAGCTCAAAACTTTTTGCACCTTGTTCAATAAACATTGTTAAACCTGTAATTGTTTTTGCCCCTTTTTTTGAAGCTAATTTAAGTAATTTTGTTTTTAACGGATTATAAACCGTATCAAATACAATTTGACCTTTTCTAAAGCCATCATTAATTACAATCGGAGAATCGTCAACATCGGGATACATTCCTAAACTTGTAGTATTAATAATAAGTTTGGAATCATATAAAACGGTAACTAAATCAGGAGGTACCAATTCGTACGATTTTATTGAGTTGTATAACATTTTTGTAGAAAAGTATTCCTTCATGGATTCGGCAATTTGCTCCGTACGATTAATAATATTTATTTGGCCTACTTTAAAATATCTTATTAATGAATAAATAACACTTCGGGCTGCTCCGCCGGCACCAAAAACAGAAACAACTTCGCCTGCAATTTCATCTTTATACGGTAACAAACTTTCGTAAACACCGTTAACATCGGTATTATAACCCATAAGCCTTCCGTTTTCGTTAATAACAGTATTAACCGCTCCTATTATATTTGCCTCTTCCGAAACCGAATTTAAGTAGAATAAAATCTTTTCTTTATGAGGCAAAGTAACATTAAAACCTTTTACGCCTAATGCAACAATACCTTTAACGGCATCTTTTAAACTTTCAATAGGAACGTCAAACGGTAAATAAATATAATCTAACCCTATTAAATCAAAACCCAAGTTATGAATAAAAGGCGAAAACGAGTGTTTGATAGGATGTCCTATTATACCAACAATTTTTGTGTTATGCGAAAATTTATTTATAAAATCCATTTATACAGGTTATTTTTTATCAAAAAATTGTTTAAATAATTCTATTGTTTTGATATCTTTAAAATCATTAACCAAATTTTTTCTAATTTCCGGAGCGTATTTTAAAGCAATTCTTAAGTTTTCAACAACTTCTTCTTGTTTTTCCAAATTAAATAAAACTTTAGCTTTTTCGTAATACGCATAGCTAAATTTTGGATTGCGTTGTATAGTTTCGTTAAAATAGTCAATTGCTCTATTCAGTTCGCCAAAATTAGAATAAATTACACCCAGCTTAAACCATGTTTCGTAGCTATTATCCCCTTTTTCTATAGCAGTTATATAAGAAGAAATTGAATCGTTAATTCTGCCAAGGTTAAATTCGGTATCTGCTTTTTCAACATAGGCATCAAACATCTCAGGGTCATTAATTATTGCTTTTTTATACTCTATTAAAGCTTTATAGTAATTTTCTTGCAAAAAGAAAATGTGTCCCCTATTATAATGTGATTCGGCAACTTCATAATCAAATTCAATAGACTTTTTATAATAAAATAAAGCATCATTATATCTACCTAAATCATCATAACTCTGAGCTAATGCAAAAATTGCGGTTTTGTCCAGCGGATCAATTTCAACGGCTTTATAAAACGAATGGGCAGCATCTTCAAAATTATTTAGCTTTGCATAAGCTACACCTAAATTAAACCAAGCATCTGAGTGTTTATCAAAATTTACAAGCGATAATTTTAGTTCTTTAATTGCTTCTAAGTATTTTTCTTGTTTTAAATATACAATCCCTTTATGGTAGTGGATGCTATAAAAATCATTTTCCTTATCGCCTATCAAATCAAATACAAACAATGCATCATCATATTTTTGCATACTATCATAAACAAAAGCTAAATCAAATAACGGTTCCATATAAGTATTATCAAGCTCGTAAGCTTTAGAAAAATACTCTATAGCTTTTTCGTTATCTCCAAGTTTATTATGGTTACTGCCTAAATTATATATAACTTCGGGATTATAAGGATCAATTGCAAGAGCTTTAGATAAAGTATCAATCGCATTTTCAAATTTTTCTAAGTTTTCTTGAGCAATTGCTAAATTAATTAAACTTTCTATATCATTAGGCGAAATTTCTAATGATTTAAGCAAACACTCTTCTGCGTTATCAAAAGCAAAGTAATTATTGTGATAAATCCCTTTAATTTGCCAAAATTCTGCTTTATAGGGCATAACCTCTAATATCGAATCAATAATTTCAATCAATCCTTCAAAAAACCCGTATTCCGAGCATTCGGTTACTGTTTCTTCAATATATTCGTAATTTGAAAATAAACGACCTTCATCTATATAGGAGCGGCAAGTTT
>DAINPX010000252.1:0-5122 GCA_036743235.1 Melioribacteraceae bacterium | reverse complement strand
AAAAATACAAGAGAGGCTTCATTAGATCCGAATAACGTTCCTCTAACAGTGTATGATAATTTAGTAAATACTGTAAACGCAAACATTAAAGTATTACATCGTTGGTGTGATCTAAAGAAAAAAGTATTAAAACTTAACGATTTTCATGCTTATGATACATATGTTACCTTATTTCCTTCCGTAAAAAAAACATATCCATATCCAGCAGGTAAAGATTTAGTTATTGAATCTTTAAAACCGTTAGGCGAAGAATACCAAAAAGCTTTAAAAATGGCTTTTAATAATAGATGGATAGATGTTTACGAAACCGAAAACAAAAGAAGCGGCGCTTATTCTTCCGATGATGCATACGGTGTTCATCCCTATGTTTTATTAAATTACAACGATGAACTTAGTGATGTATTTACTTTGGCTCATGAAATGGGTCATAACATGCATTCATATTTTACCGTAACTACACAACCATTCCCTTATGCTAATTATTCAATTTTTGTGGCTGAGGTTGCTTCAACTGCAAACGAAGCATTTTTGTTAGATTATCTGATTCAAAATGCAACTACAAAAGAAGAAAAATTGGCATTAATTGAAAAAGAATTAAATAAAATTACGACTACTTTTTTCCGTCAAACACGCTTTGCAGAATTTGAACAATTTGTTAACGAACAAATGGAAGCAGGCGTTGCTTTAACCCCGGAATTTTTAACTAAATCATATATGGATATGTATCAAAAATATTGGGGTCCATCAATGATTACGGATCAAGAAGAAGGTTATACTTGGGCTCGCATACCCCATTTTTATTACAATTTTTATGTTTATCAGTATGCTACTTCGTATGCAGCAAGCCAGGCAATTTTTGAAAAAATAAAACAAGAAGGTCAGCCTGCAATCAATAAATTTTTAACTTTCTTAAAGTCAGGAAGTTCGAAATACCCTATCGAAGTATTAAAGGATGCCGGGGTCGATATGAATAGTCCCGAACCAATAATTGCAGTAGTTAACAGAATGAACCAATTAATGGACGAAATGGAAAAATTATTAAACGAAAAGTAATTGTATAAATAAAACACAAAAAAAAGACGCTTCTTTTATGGCGTCTTTTTTTTTGTAAAATAGTTTGATCATTATTAAAATACTAAATGGGCAAAGAAAATATTGGATAAATAAAAAAAATTAAATCTTTTTTTTAACTATACTCGTTTTTTTGAATTATTTTACCGAATTTTCATTTTATATTTTATTATAATATAATAAGTTACAATTCTATTTTTGTTAATTTTCCAATTAATATCATAAAATTAATAAAATATTGTATTTTTATAAAAAAATACTTACATATACAAGTTAAAATTAAAGATTTAAGAATTTACAACTAATTTGGAATAAAGATGTCAATTTGGGATCAAATTTCTCAGTTTTTTAAGAGGAAAGAAAAAGTAATTCCGGCAGAAGGAAACAAAGCTGTTGAAAAACAGAAAGCAATGGGCAAAATGTATGCACGAGATAGAATTGAGTATTTATTAGATGATGGTTCGTTTCAAGAAGTTGATTTGTTTGTTGAACACACAACAAAAGACTTTGGATTAGATAAAAAAGATTTACCTGCTGACGGAGTAATTACCGGAACCGGAACTATTTACGGACATCCGGTTGCAATATTTGCACAAGATTTTACAGTTGCCGGAGGCTCGTTAGGATTGATGCACGCACGCAAAATTACCAAAATTATGGATTTGGCAATGAAAAACGGTATTCCTTTAATAGGAATTAACGATAGCGGCGGAGCAAGAATTCAAGAAGGAGTTAACGCTTTGGCAGGTTATGGTGAAATATTTTACCGTAATACATTAGCAAGCGGAGTTATTCCTCAAATATCCGTAATTTTAGGACCTTGTGCAGGAGGTGCTGTTTACTCGCCTGCTTTAACTGACTTTGTTTTTGTAGTTGATAAAATTTCGAAAATGTTTATAACGGGTCCTGAAGTTATTAAAACCGTTTTAGGCGAAGAAATTAGCATGGAAGATTTAGGCGGTGCAAAAGTTCAAACCGAAATAACCGGTAATGCTCACTTTTTTGCTAAGTCGGAAATTGAATGTTTTGACCAAATCAAAAAACTTGTTACCTACATACCGTGGAATAATAGAAAAAAAGCAGATATTTTGTCACCTAAAAACCCTAAAATACCTTTCGAAATTGAAAAAATCTTTTCTACCGATTCAACAAAACCTTATGATATACGAAATGTAATAAAAGCCATTACCGATGATAGCGACTTTTTTGAAATCCAAGAAAGTTGGGCATCAAATATTGTTATTGGTTTTGCACGTATAAACGGAAATACGGTTGGTATAGTAGGAAATCAACCATTAGTATTGGCAGGTGTTTTGGATGTTGATAGTAGTGATAAAGCAGCTCGTTTTATTCGTTATTGCGATTCTTTTAACATTCCTTTAGTTACATTGGTAGATTTACCCGGATATTTACCCGGAATAGACCAAGAGCACAACGGCGTTATACGTCATGGTGCAAAACTATTATATTCTTACAGCGAAGCAACCGTCCCCAAAATTACTGTAATATTACGCAAAGCTTACGGTGGTGGATATATTGCAATGTGTTCAAGACATCTATCGGCAGATTTTGTTTATGCTTGGCCTACCGCAGAAATTGCAGTAATGGGACCCGAAGGTGCAGCAAATATTATTTTTAAAAGTGAGATTCAAAACTCACCTAACCCTGAACTAACAAGGAAAGAAAAAGTTAAAGAATATACCGAAAAATTTGCAAATCCTTATGTTGCTGCTCGTAACGGACATATTGACTCGGTAATTAATCCCGAAGATACAAGAAGATATTTAATTCATTCTTTAAATTTACTTGAAAACAAAAGAGACGAACGCCCATTCAAAAAACATGGCGTTCCTCCTTTCTAAGAGGCTGAATTATGGAAAATTTAAATATTGATATGACAAATTACGAAACAAACTTAACTACTAAGTTTAAAAATCGTAAAAAATATACACCGGCAGATCCAAAAGAAATTGTAACAAATATACCGGGTACAATTAACGAAGTGTTTGTTAAATCAGGTCAAAAAGTTAAAAAAGGTGATAGCCTATTAATTTTGGAAGCAATGAAAATGAAAAACCATATTGTTGCTCCGTTTGACGGTGTAATTAAATGTATTAATGTATCTACAAATAATATGGTACCTAAAGGAACTGTTTTATTAAAATTTGAATAAAAATAATTTATTTTTTTATAAAAAAAGACGCTTGTTTTATAAGCGTCTTTTTATTTTAAATAAAAGGGACAATGGTCCCAAATAATAACTTTTATATATTTTCGGTTAATTTTCTTAATTCTGTAGATCTTGTGTAGAATTCTTCCATTGTTAATTCTTTTAAGTAAATCATTCCGTGTGCAGCACGAATTCTTGGGCTGTTATTTTTCAAGAAGAAATCTTTACCCAATGCTTTTTTTATAGTTTGGTATTGGTCAACTTGAATTTTTTGAGCTAAACGGCAAAATGGACCATCATACTCCCAACTAGGAAAACTTGCAGCTTTTTGTGAACCGTAACTATACATAAAAGTATCATCCAAAATCGAAAACGAATTAATACTTACCGGTACATAAATATTAGCTTCTGCAGGATGGAAACGATACCAAACGTTTCTATATCCCCAAATTTTAATATCGTGTGCCCCGTCTTTTTCTTGATACATTTTTAATGCAGCAGATACAGCCTGTAATACTTTATAATGTGTATCAGGTCCACTTCCTTCAGGATCTAAAGCAACTGTAACAATAGTTGGTTTAACTTCCTTAATTAAGTTATAAATAGGTATTACATCTCTATCAATTTCAGGATTTTCTGTAAATATGTCGCCTTGATAAAATCCTAATCGCATATGTCGAACCGAATCGCTATAGAACCCAAAATGACCCCATAAAATTTCCTCTTCAAACTCGCGCAACATACCTTTAAGCTTTTGTACATGAGGAATATCTTTTTTTCCGGGATACTGCGTTCTAAAATAGTTTATTAATTCATCAACTCTATCTTTTAGATATGTAATATTATCTTCATCGTAAATTTCAATAATATTTCTTAATAGCCTTCTTGCAATAGCCTCTTTACGCATTGTACGACTATGTGCGGCAACTCCATCTAAAAATAAATTAATATCCCTATTTCTGCCTGCAATAAATTTAGGATCAAAATATTGGGTTGTATATCTGTTTTTAAATTCGTTGCTATCTATTAATTCACGTAACTCTTGACATAATTCCAACATATAAGCATTTGTTACGGCTGTAAAACCACTTGTCATTGTTACAAAATGATGTGTATTATTAGGATTTCTGACTAAATGATTAATATAAGGTAAATAACCCAACATTATATCATCGTGATGTGGAGCAGTATGTAAAATTACTTCTCCATCAATATTTTCCAAACCCTTATTAAAACGTTCTGATATTGCATTATATATATCTTTATTTATTTCTGAAGCCGATTTGCCTGTTTTTTCTAAAACCAATTTTCCAAATTTATTAGATGTATAATCCTCTTCGTTCAATTCCAACAACTCTTTATCTCTTTCAAGCATTAAATTAATAATAGCTCGTTCAACTGAAGCTTGTGATATTTCTTCTTCATTTTTAACATCAACATAGCGGCGTTCCATTAAACGCAATGCTGCACCGTTAGTAAGATAAAATCGACCGTTTTTAAGTTTTTGCAGTACCGTTGCAGGATATTTATTGGTTTGAGAATTTTCTATAGAATCTCTAACAATATTGGCTTTGGCATCACCGGCAGCAATAATAATTGCTGTAGCATTGGGATTATGAGATATTGTATCCAAACCAATAGTAATTACCAATCTTTTACGAGCAATTTCAATACCGCCTAAATCGCCGGCTGCTGCTGCTTGTGTTTCATAGTTAGTAGCAATTAAACGTGTAGTAGAAAAATGGTCACTTCCCTGTACGTTAAAACCAATGTGTCCGTCCGGTCCTATCCCGCCTAAAAAGAAACCAATTCCGCCTAATTCTCTTATTTTTCGCTCGTAATCGGTGCAGAATTGGTCAACCAAATCTATAGTTTGTTTTT
>DAINPX010000251.1:0-5135 GCA_036743235.1 Melioribacteraceae bacterium | reverse complement strand
TATTTACCTAAAATTTATAATGCTATAAAAATTCCAAGAAAAAATATTGAAGGAATAGAAGAAGAATTAGTTTTAGAAGTTCAACAACATTTGGGTGAAAATAGAGTAAGAGCAGTTGCAATGGACTCGACTGACGGTCTTGTTAGAGGTATGAAAGCTATTGATACAGGAGAAACTATTACAGTTCCAGTTGGACCGGAAACATTAGGAAGATTAATTAATGTAATAGGTGATGGAATTGATGGAAAAGGACCTATTACAGCCACTAAGAGATATCCTATTCATAGGCATGCTCCAAAATTTACTAATTTGACAACAAAACAAGAAATGTTTGAAACCGGTATTAAAGTAATTGACTTACTTGAACCCTATTCAAAAGGGGGGAAGACAGGTTTATTTGGTGGTGCCGGTGTAGGTAAAACTGTTGTTATTATGGAATTAATTCATAATATAGCTAAACAGCATGGTGGTTATTCGGTATTTGCAGGAGTTGGTGAGCGAACACGTGAAGGAAATGATTTATATAGAGAAATGACAGAGTCCGGAGTTATAAATAAAACAGCATTAGTTTTTGGACAAATGAATGAACCTCCTGGAGCAAGATTAAGAGTTGGCTTAACCGGTTTAACAATAGCCGAGTATTTTAGAGATGAAGAAGAAAGAGACGTTTTGTTGTTTATTGATAATATTTTCCGTTTTACTCAAGCCGGTTCTGAAGTATCTGCATTATTAGGGCGTATGCCTTCTGCAGTTGGATATCAGCCAAACTTAGCCAGTGAAATGGGAGAATTGCAAGAGAGAATTACATCAACTGACAAAGGCTCTATTACTTCGGTTCAGGCAATTTACGTTCCTGCAGATGACTTAACCGACCCTGCACCAGCTACTGCGTTCAGTCACCTTGATGCTACTACAGTTTTAAGTCGTCAAATATCGGAATTAGGTATTTATCCGGCAGTTGACCCGTTAGATTCGACTTCTAGAATTCTTGAACCGGGTGTAATTGGTTTTGAACATTATCAAACTGCAAAATTGGTTAAAGAAATTTTACAAGGATATAAAGATTTGCAAGATATTATCAACATACTTGGTATGGATGAATTAAGTGAAAATGATAAAATAATTGTAAGAAGAGCAAGAAGAATTCAAAGATTTTTAAGTCAACCTTTCCATGTTGCCGAACAGTTTACCGGTTTTAAAGGAAAGTATGTAAAACTTGAAGATACTATTAGAAGTTTTAAAGAAATTATTGATGGAAAACACGATAATTTACCTGAACAAGCATTTATGTATGTTGGTACTATTGAAGAGGCTGTTGAAAAAGCAAAAGGAATGCATTAAGAAATGAAAGAGATATTTTTAGAGGTGGTTACACCTTCAAAATCGGTTTTTAACGGAAAAGTTAAATCTCTTACAGTTCCGGGTACTCTTGGAAGTTTTCAGGTATTATATAATCATGCACCAATAATAAGTAGTTTTGAAATTGGTGTGGTTTCTTTTACAAATATTGAAGGAATTGAATATAAATACTGTACTTCTGGCGGTACTGTTGAAATTTTAGCCAATAAAATAATATTGCTTGCCGAAACCTTTGAAAGTAAAGAGGAAATTGATGAAAGTCGTGCAAAGCAAGCCTACGAAAGAGCTAAACAACGATTATCAATTGAGAATAAAGAAAAAATTGATACTACCCGTGCCGAAGCCGCTTTACAGCGTGCTATTAATAGACTTAAGTTTATTAAATAAAATTATTTAATTGATGCCCCGAAAAAAACGGGGCATTTTCATTTTAAATCGGAACTTTTTAATTAAATATTTTGTTAAAACTTTCAAACATTCTAATAAAAAGTTTGATTATGTATGACGAGTGATAACAAAAAAGATCTAATTCTAAAAACAGCAAGGGAGTTATTATCTAAAAATGGTTTTGCAAAAACTACATTAGATGATATAGCAGGTGCATTGGGGTTAAAAAAATCTTCTTTATACTATTATTACGAAAATAAAGAAGAACTAATAAAAGATGTGATGATAAAAGAAGAAGAGAAATTTTTTAGAGAAGTCTATAAAGACTTGGATAAAAAATTACCGGCAATAAATAAAATAATTAATTTTGAAATTGCAAAATTTGAATACGTTGCCGAAACTTCAAAAATGTATATTATGACTCCGAATTTATATATTGAATTTAAGACCAAATTATTTGAATATATAAAACAAATACGGCTTAAAGAACTTGAAATATTAGATAAAATAATTATTGATGGTGTTAAGAATAATGAATTAATTAACTGTGATACTAAAAAAGTGGCTAATTTGATTCTAACTATATCCGAAGCATTAAGGCATCGAGAGTTTTATTACGCAACTTTTTCAATTACCAAAGAGATAAATTTTGATAAAGCAGTTGAAGAAATGAAGTTTGCTGTAAAATTGATATTTGAAGGTTTGAAAAATAATAATACGGAGGTCTAATTGAAATACCTAACTTTTCATATATTATTTTTGTTTATTGTATTTAATATATATGGTCAAACAGCCAACAAGCTATTTTTGACAATAAATGATGCTGTACTATTGGCGATTGAAAAAAATGCCGATATTAAAATTTCCATGTTGGAAGTTGAGAAAAGTGAAGAAAAAATAATAGAAGCAAAAAGCGGATTGTTCCCCAAGGTTGATATTACCGGTCAATATCAAAGATATCTTGAAAAACCGGTTATCTTTTTACCACCCGGTTCGCCGTTAGGAACTACACTTAAAATAGGTGCCGATAATTCATACAATGCAACTGCTACTTTAACAATTCCTTTATTATCTTTTAGCTTATATGATGGCATTAGCATTGCTAACCAGTCTAAATCGATTAGCATCGAAAACTTAAGAATAACAAAAAACAAAGTTGCCAATGAAGTGAAAAAAGCCTTTTATTTAGCATTACTTTTACGCGAGACTAAAGATGTAATGATTCAAAGCTTGAAAAATGCTGAAGAAAATTTTAATAATATTAAAAGGTTAAACGAAGGAGGTACTTTATCTGATTATGATGTTTTGAGAGCAGAAGTTCAATATGAAAACCTAAAACCTTCGGTATTACAAGCCGAGAATAATTTCCAACTTAGTTTAGAAGCATTAAAAGTTAATATTGGACTTGATGCAAGTACCGATTTGGATATTTCTGGTGACCTATTAAAGATTGAAAATAAAGAACTAAATATAGAGGAAATCTTAAAAGATGTAATTGATAATAATCCTCAATTAGCTTTAATTGAATTACAAAAAAACCTTTATAAAAAAAATATCGATCTTGAGACTTCTGCATATTATCCATCATTGGCAGGCTTTGGAAATTATCAATATCAAGCACAAGCTGATAATTTTAAATTTAATGATTATAATTGGGTTAATACTTTTGTGGTTGGTTTTCAATTACAAATTCCTGTTTTTAACGGTTTTAAGACTAATTCCAGAATTAATCAGGCAGAGATCGGATTATCTCAAATTAATGAGCAAAAAAGAAATTATACTGAATTAATTAAAACTCAGGTATTAAGTATTATTTACAAGATGGAACAAGCTAATAAAAGAATACTTGGACAAGATAAAACCGTTAACCAAGCTACTGAAGGATATAAAATAGCAGCAAGGCGTTTAGAGAACAATTTAACAACACAGTTAGAACTAAATGATGCAGAATTATCTTTGCGTCAAGCGAAACTTAACAGGTTACAAGCAATTTATGACTATAAAGTAGCCGAATCCGAACTGGAAAACATTTTAGGAATTTTGAAATAAGGAGTTATGATGAAAATTAAAAATATTATTTTATTTCTGGGGTTAATTATAATAGTTGCATGCAACAAAAAAGAAGAAGTAAATAACATAGAAAAAGTTACACCTATTGAAGTAAAATCCGTAAACAAAACTGTAATAGATAGAGATATTGATATTGTTGGAACTCTTTCTGCATGGAAAGAAGCTAATTTAGGAGCTCAGAATACCGGCAGAATTCAAAAAATATATGTTGAAGAGGGAAATCGGGTTAAACAAGGAGATATTTTATTTGAAATGGATGACACACAATTGTCTCAGGCAAAAATTCAATTGCAAGTATCGAAAGATAATTATTTGAGGTTAAAACCTTTGTTTGAAACGGGATCGATTTCAAAAAGTCAATTTGATCAAGTTAAAGCAGCCTATGAAACTGCCGAGAAATCATACGAGCTATTACTAACTAATACACAATTTAAAGCTCCCTTTTCAGGTATAATTACTGATAAGAAGCTTAATGAGGGGGAAGTCTTTTTACTTGCACCGGGAGGCAACAGTGCACCTGCAATAGTATCATTGATGCAAATAAATCCGCTAAAACTGCTGATTAATGTTAGTGAAATTAACTTTAAAGATATTAAACTAAATCAACAAGTTAGGTTAACTTCAGATATTTACTCCGGAGAAGTTTTTAATGGAGTAATAAGTAGAATTGATCCTACAATTAATGCAAACACAAGAACTTTTGAAGTTGAGATTAAGGTTGTTAATAATAATGAAAAATTAAGACCGGGTATGTTTGTTCGTGCAATTATTTCTTTAGCAAAATCGGAGGGATTAGTAATTCCTCGTTCTTCAGTGTTAAAATTGTTAGGCACCAATTCATATTATGGTTTTATTGTTGAAGGAGAACTTGCAAAAAGAGTTGAGCTGCGTTTAGGTAAACAGATTAATGATAATATCGAAATTACTAGCGGACTAAAAGTAGGTGACTTGATAGTTACAACAGGGCAGGGATTACTTAAAGACGGAAGTAAAATTTCTATTAAAGAAAAAAAAGATTAAGGAGATATTAATGAATCTACCTGAAGTATCAGTAAGAAGACCGATAACAACAATAATGTTGTTTATGGCAATTATGATAATCGGATATGTTTCGTTTAGCAGGTTGCCTATAGATTTATTTCCAGAAATTGAACCACCAAATATAAGTGTTTTAACGCAATACCCCGGTGCAAGTGCTCAAGATGTTGAATTAAATGTTACAAAAAAAATAGAAGCGGGCTTAAGTTCTATTACTAATTTAAAGAAAATTCGTTCGACTTCAATTGATAATATATCGGTTGTTTCATTAGAGTTTGAGT
>DAINPX010000250.1:0-5135 GCA_036743235.1 Melioribacteraceae bacterium | reverse complement strand
ATTTTATTTCCAAAAAATTGCAGAATTGAGAATGACAAAAAGATTTTTATATTTAATAATAACTTCACTAATATTTTTAGGGTTTAATTGTTCTTCGGATAATGTTACGGCAGCAAAAAGATATATAATATCTAAAGATTTAATTAAAGCCGAAGAATATTTAATTAAAGAAGTTAATAGTAACCCCTATGCCGATGAAGGGTATTTTTTGTTAGGTTATATTAAGGCGGAACAAAAAAAATATGAGGAAACGAAAACGATGTTTTCTAAATCGTTAAGTATTAGCAATAGATTTAAAAATAAAATTGAGGAAGCCGAAAAATATTATAATTTAAAATAATTTAATAATATTATTTGGCTATTTTCTAAAGCAAACATTGGGGTAACACCGAAAAATATTGTTCGTAAATTGACATTTGTAAAAATGTTTAATAAATTAGTACAAATCATTTAGTGTAAATCTTATTTTGGATTAAAACTAAAATTTGAGAATGCGAAATTATTATTTGGATGTCTGTCATGTCATTTTTATTCAAAATCTTTTTCGGTGATGTTACCATTTTATAATTGTTTTTGTTGTAATATTTACAATATTTAGTGCTGCATTTGGCAAAAGGGAATTATTAAAAATATGGGCGGGTTTTTTTGTTAGGATATCTTCAATAATTTATGCCCCATTCGTAAATCTTGCAAAATTCTTTAAAAATCTCATTTATAGCTTAGATAAACAAAAAATAATGTCACCGGATATTCCGCATTATATGGCTAGGAAATTCGTTTTAATTCTTGAAGTTGTGTTTATAATCGGATTTGTGGGTATTACATCCGGTACATTAATAACAGCATGGAAAGAGTTTTTGCCACCGGAATATTTACGTCAATTGGAAGATAGGTTAGTTACTAGCCTAAAAGAGTTTAAAGAATCAAACAAATCTCTTAAAGCAGATGTTGATGCTTATAATTCCAAATGGCAAACGGAAAAGAATGAATTAATTAAAAAATATAAAGAAAATGCCGAGAAATCTTATCGAACTGAATTCGAAGAGTATAAAAAAATCGGAATTCAAATTTCCGAACAGACTGGTAATATTAAAAATGTGTATATAAATGTAAAAGATTCATTGATGAAATATGAGAAAATTAGCAATAATGAGTTATTAAATAGTTTTAGAGATAGATTATATGATCACATCTATTATAATTATGATTTGGGTTATTATGAAAAAGAGACGTTATTACAATATTTTAATGGTTGGTATAATTATTATTACAAAAAGAATAATTTAAGTAGTATGAGTGAAGAATTGTTGAGAAGTATGATTCAACCGGAACTTGGAAATTGTTTATCAACAATTGAATCGAATAATTATAATATTGAACGTATAGAAGCAGATCTGCAATCGGTAAAAAATGAAATGCGATATAACTATAAAGAGTTTTTTCTTAGTTTACTTGAAGGATTTATTTATTTGTTAATTTTTATGTGGGTATTTAGTTTATTAATTGATTTTCTTTCAATAGGATTAAAGATATCGGAAACTGTTTTTGGGATTAACAAGATTATGCAAAAAAACTAAATATATAGATAGATAAATGAATATCTAATAGTTAATTATCATAAATATCAGGTAGTTAAAACTTTAAGAAAAATCTTAATTTTTGTTAATCCATTGACATGTAAAATAAACATAATAGTTGCTAAAGTCAAAATAAATATTTATTTTACATAATTGTAAAATAAGTTTTATTTTTAAATTGGAGAACCGATGAATCGATTTATTATCAGCTTTTTAGGTGCGTTAACCTTCATGTTATTAGTAGCGGCTAAATGTAATCCGCCCAAAATTGAATCTGCTTTAGTAGCTATAAATAGACAAGACTATAACGAAGCAGAAAAGAAATTACAAGAACATTTGCAACAAGATCCTAAAAATGAATACGCATACTTTTTGTTAGGTGAAGTTAACCGTAGTAAAGGTGATATACCTAAAATGGTTGAAAATTATGACAAAGCATTATCGTTAGGTAATACTTATACAAAAGAAATTAAAACAAATAAGTTAGTTACTTGGGGAAATAAGTTTAATGAAGCGGTAAATAATTATTACAATCGCGGTATTAAAATAACAAGTCCCGATACTGCTAAAATGTATTTTATGAAAGCTGCAGAAGTTTTACGTACTGCAATAATGTGCGAGCCCGATAGCGCTGCAACTTATGATGTGCTTTCTGCATCTTTAATGAACGCCGGCGAATATGATCAAGCCACCCAAGTTTTAGAAGATCTAAGAAAAATTAGACCCGAGGGTTCAACCTATGTTCGCTTAGGTAACCTTTATATGAGAAAAGCAGGCGAAAGTGCTATTGCATTTGATAATAGCAAAGATGTTAAAGATAGCCTTGAAGCTTTAAAATATTATAATAAAACAATTGAGGTTTTAGAAGAAGGTAAAGCTAAATTTCCCGGAGAAGGAGATATCTTTACACTTTTAGCAGATGCTTATATTAAAGCTAACCGCGAAAAAGAGGCAATGGGTAGTGTTTCTGCTCTTGTTCAAAAAGATCCTTCAAACAAATACTACAGATTTACATACGGAATTTTATTATTGCGTTCAGGTGAATTTGAACAATCTGTTAACGAATTAAAAACAGCTGTAGATACCGATCCTGAATTTAAGGAAGCAATTTATTACTTGGCTCGTGCTTATGTTAACTGGGGTGTTGTAATTCGTGAAAAAGCTGAAGCTGAAGGTAAAACAGATGAAAGCTATATTGAAAAATTTAAATTAGCTATTCCGCATTTAGAAAAAACTTCGGTTCTTTCACCCGATGATGCTGAATTATGGGAATTATTGGGTAAGGTATATGCTAATTTAGGTATGCAGGCAGAAAGCCAAAAAGCATTTGAGAAAGCTGATTTGTTAAGATAATTAAAAAATAGTTTATTTATTAACCCACAATTTATTTTTAAGTTGTGGGTTTTTTTTTATAAGGAGTAATTATGAAGAACGAAAATGAAATGAAACCTCAACAAATTAATATTGAATTAGGCGAAAAAGAAGCCGAAGGTATCTATTCCAATTTAGCAATTATTACACATTCAGGTGCTGAGTTTATAATAGATTTTACTCGTATTGTACCCGGCGTTCCTAAAGCTAAAGTACATGCCAGAATTATTACAACTCCACAGCATGCAAAAACTTTTATGTTGGCATTAAAAGATAATATTGAAAAATATGAATCTAGATTTGGAGAGATAAAAATTGACGTTCCACAAAATCCGTTTACCGGATTTATGGGTAACAATAACGATGTAAGGGTGAATTAATAAGTGTTATTGCCTCAAAACTTATTGATAATAATTTGTAAGTTTTGAGGTGTTTGTTTCATTTTTTATTTTGTAGGGAAAATCTAAAATCTTTGCTTATTTAAAGTAAATTTTGTTATTGTATTTTAATTATTTTTATTAAATTTACTTTCTAAAGAGAATGAGAGATTATTTTGTGTAAAATAATTAAAATATTTATTTTTTGTGTTTTCGTTTCCAACTACATTAATGCACAAATTTTATCTTTTCAACATCTGACGGTTGATGAGGGACTTCCGCAAAACTCTATAGAAAGTATTTTGCAAGATAGTAAAGGTTATGTTTGGGTTGGATGCGAGGGAGGAGTTAGTAGGTATGACGGTGTTAATTTTTTAAATTATACAAAACAAAATGGTTTAACGGATAATCATATACGAAAAATATTTGAGGATAGCAAAGGGATTATATGGTTTGCAACTAATAACGGAATTACTTCTTATAATGGTAAAAAGTTTGTAAAGTTTTTTAACGAAAAAGAAAATACAATAAGTAGAATTTATGATATTACCGAGGATAATAAAGGAAATTTATGGTTTGTAACCGGTGCCAACGGGTTAATAAAATATGACAGAAAAAATTTTACTTATTATTCAAAAGAAAACGGTTTGCCAACAGATTCAATTAGAAGTTGTTATGCAGATAAGCAGGGGAACATTTGGATAGGGACAATGGGGGAAGGAGTTGTTAAAATTACTGCCGAAAAATTTTATAATTATACTAAAAAAAACGGACTTTCTGGAGACTCGGTTTTAACAATTTATCAAGATAAAACCGGTAACGTTTGGTTTGGAACCAATAACGGTTTAAGTAGTTTTGACGGAAACAGATTTTATAATATCAATAGTAAATTTAAGCTTGAAAATCAAAAAGTAAATTTTATAATTGAAGACCATGCAGGAATAATATGGATTTGTACAAGTAATAACGGTATTTTTACTTTTGATAAAGATAAGGTTGAACATTATTCAAAAAAAAATGGTCTTTCCAGTGATAATATTCTGTGTGCTATTCAAGATACCCGAGGCGATTTGTGGTTTGGAACAAGAGACGGAGGTGTTTGCAAATTACCTATAGAAAAATTTAAGATTTTTAATAAACAAAGCGGATTACCGCAAGAAAATGTTTTTGCTATATATAAAGATAAAAATAATACATTATGGTTCGGTCATAACGGATATGGTTTAACTCAGGTTTCGCAATCCGGAATTAAAGTATTAAATACAAGCAACGGATTAATGAGTAACGATATACCAAGTATAATTGGTGATAAAAAGGGGAATATTTGGGCGGCAACTTTAAATGGTGTAATTAAATTTACGGATAAAAAAATTACAAATTATACGGTAAATGACGGTTTATCGGGAAAAGTTGTAATATCATTATTTGAAGATAGTAAACAAAATATTTGGTTCGGCTGTCAAGGTGGTCCTTCATTCTACGACCCTACTTATAATAAAATATTTAGTAGCGACGAGTTTAAAAATGCATTTGGTAATGTATGGATTTATTCAATTTATGAGGATGCTACGGGTAATTTATGGTTTGCTACCGATGCAATAGGAGTTCTTAAATATGACGGGAGAAGATTAATTCAATTTGATACCAAAAACGGTTTTCCAAGCAATATTGTTTATTATATTGCCCAAGATAGAATAGGTAATTTCTGGTTTGCAAGCGAAGACGGTTTGATAAAGTTTGACGGTACAAAATATTTAACAATTACAACTAATGATGGGTTACCCAGTAATAATTGTTATTTTGCAATTGA
>DAINPX010000249.1:0-5138 GCA_036743235.1 Melioribacteraceae bacterium | reverse complement strand
TGTTTATATTTTTTTGTATCAGATTAGAAGTAATTTGTCCAATATTATTATATGTTTTGGTTGTTTTTAATTCATTTATGCCGTTTCCGTAACCATCTCCTATTTGTGTTGTTAAAGTGAGTATATTTTTATTTTCGTTATAAGTATATATTTCACAATAATTAAGAATCCATGCATTAGGCACCCATCTTTTATCGGTATATTTTAATAAACTTCCTTGTTCATCATAATCATAGTAATAATGGATCTGTTCTTTCCAAGAATTATTTTCTTTAATAGATTCTATTTTATGTGTTAATTGTGATAGCGAATCATATTCAAAAGTATAATACTTTGAATCAGTCCACTTGTAATTTGTATGGCTTTGTTCTAAAACAGTCTGTTGTAAATTATTTTGCGTATAAGTTGAAATAGATCTGGATGAATATGTCAACACATTCTCTTTTTCAATTAGGTTGGTTTTTGATATTTGGTTTAAATTGCTATCATATTCGTATATTGCACCGCTTTTTGCTACCCAGTTGGCAAGTTTTAAATAGTAATAATATTCTTTCATTTTTCCATTGTTATAATATGTGTATTCATATTTTTCAAATTCATTATCATTATTTATTTTAGTTATTCTAATTAATTGTCCATTGGTATCATATTCGTACGTTGTAAGATTTGTAAAACTGCCGTTGTTTGGAATAAAATAAGAACTTGATAGTTTTCCTTCGGCAGTATATGTATAAACCCATTTATACTGCAAATTCCATCCTATGCTATCAGCGTTATAATATTCTTCATTTGTTGCTAAACCCATCCTATCGTATGTATAAATTATTTTATTACTATTATTTAATCCTACAATTTCATTAGGTCTAAAAAAAGTTGTTGGCGTATTTAATTTGTTATGTGCCTCTATAAACTCGGAAGAAATTAGATTTTCGTGTTGGCAATTTACTATAGTTAAGTTATTAATATTTGTGATTTTTTGCATTTTACTTTGTGCAAATGTTAAACTTAGTATTGAAAAAAAAAATAGTGAGAATGTAGCCCATGTTTTCATTTAAGCCTCAAAATTATTAATATAGTAACCAAATAAAATCAATACAAAAAAATAAATTGTAAGTATTTGGTTTTATTTAAAATAAATAAATCTAAGAATTTAGTCAATAAGAAAAAGGAATAAAAATTTAAAAATTAATAAAATTATTAGAGATAACTGAAATAAATGAGGGAATATTCAGTTTATTGTTTGGTGAAATAAAAATAAATTAAGTAAAAAGAAATATTTATTTTACTATTTCTTTTAAATAATTTCCTTCAGATAAATTAAACATTGTTAGATATACCAACTTGGTAATTTTATGGAATAAATTTCTATTTAATGTTTCCGGTTTATCTGTCATATAATGTAAATGGTCATAACTATTTGTAGTAACAAAATATAGTGTCGGAATTCCTTTTTTGTGGAAAGGAGTAGCATCGGCACCTCCTCCGCTCCAAGTATGGTTAACGGTAAAATTATCATTTTGTTTATCAATATTTTTTGCAAGTGTCCATAATACGGGACTACTTTTGCCGTTACCTAATTGAATACTATCTCCATAAGCAATACAATCCATATTTAACATGGCAACTGTTTTTTCAAGAGGAAATATAGGGTTATTAACATAAAACTCAGCTCCGTGTAAACCGCTTTCTTCACTTGAAAATAAGATAAATACAATAGTCCTTTTAGGTTTTATATCTGAAAGACTAAAAGCTTTTGCAATTTCCAATAAAGCAGCCGAACCGCTTGCATTATCGTTTGCACCGGGGAAATATAATGTATCTCCTTGTTTACCGACATGATCTAAATGAGCTCCTAAAATTACATATTCGTCTTTTAATTTATCATTTATTCCGGGTATATATCCAATAATATTAACTGTTTCCTTTTCTTTTGAATATTCGGTTTTTACCAAAATATTCACCTTTTTATTCAGGTTAATTGAATAAGGGGACTTAGTAGAATCAATTTTAGTTTGTATTTCATTTAAGGATATGCCTAAACCGTTAAAAAGGTCGCCGGCAACAGATAAATCGATATGCAACTCAGGAAAATTTATATTTTGCTCACCGCTTCCGCTTATTACACTTCCAATCGGTTTTTGAGGTTCTTTGTCGTTAGGGAATGAAACAAAAAGGATTGCTTTTGCACCGTGATTAAATGCAATGGCAGCTTTTTCACGCGGGTTACTGTTAACAAATTTTCCTTTTTCATTACTCCAACGAGGGTGGTACTTAAAAACCATTACAATTTTATTTTTAACATCAATATTTTGGTAATCGTCATAACCAATTTCCGGTTGGCTGATACCGTAACCGCAAAAAACAACTTCACCTGTTACATTACCACCGCCTGAAAATCCACGGAAAATAAAATCGCGACCTAATTTATATTCTTTTTCGCTATCTATTACTTTAAATAATATTGGCTCTTTAATTTCGTTATATTCTACATTAAAATACTGATAATAGGAGTCATTATTAATAGGTTTTAATCCGTATTTTTTAAATTTGTTAGCACTAAATTCAGCAGCAAGAAAGTAGCCCTTACTAGCAGCCATTCTACCTTCTAACTTTGGAGAGGCAAAATAACTAACGGTATTAATCAAAGAATTAATATCAATTTTATCTGTATTTAAATTTTTATTATTCTGAGCAGTTATATCCATTGTAATAAAGGAAATAAACGTAAAAATTGTTATCTGAAAATAATATACAAATTTTTTCATCATAAACTCTATATAATTTAAATGTAAAAATATAAAAAAATACTAAAACTCAAAATCTTTTAATTTATTTACATCATTTGTCGGCAGGTTACATTGCCCGTTTTTACAAATGTAAATAAATGCATCATTCTTATTATTATAATATAATGCAAGATAAGGTGCAATATTTTTATATTTTTCATAATTTAAATTATTCAAATAAATTAACGTGTAAGGAATTGCAACTTTTCTATAAACAATCTCCAAAAACTCTTTTGCTTTAATCGGATTATTATTTTCAGCTATTATAATTTCGGTAATTCCTTCTTTGTACTGCATAAAAACATCTATTAACATGCCAAGTGAGCGGGTAAATTTTACAGAATTATCATCATAAGCTTGTAATAATTTTTCAAAGTATTTAATATATTTTTCGTTACCTGTAATTGAATAGAATTGTAGTAAATTTAAGGCAGAAACAGAATTTGCTGATGGTATTGCGTTATCATAAAGTTGTTTGCTTCTTGTAATTAATTTCGTACCGTTTTTGGGGGAAAAATAAAACCCGTAATTTTCGTCATCCCAATACTCGTTAATTAATACTTCGTTAAATGCTAAAGCATGTTCCAAATATTCTATTTTTGTTGTGGCTTTATGCAAAGAAAGTAGTCCTTTTATTAAAAAAGAATAATCATCGGCAGTAGCTTCCAAACCTTTTTCACCGGAAATATATCTGTGAAATAATTTATTGTCTTTATCCACAAGATTGTTAAGAATAAAAGCATAAGTATCCTCGGCAATTTCAATTGGGGACAAATCATTTAAATTTATTCCGGATTCTGCCAATGCCCAGATAGCTAAACCGTTCCAATCCGTTAATATTTTAGTATCGGTTAAAGGGGGTATTCTTTTTTTTCTTGTCTCTCTTAAAAGCTGTAATGTTGTAACAAATTTACTGTATAAAGGATATTCATATTCAGATATATGCGGAATATTATTGCCGGTTAATGCTCTTGTCCTTTCATCTAAATAATTTCCTTCTTCTTTTATATTAAAGTAGCTACAGAAATCATCGAAATAATTTTCGTTCACATAATTTTTTAATTCGTTATAACTCCAAACATAATACTTTCCTTCTTCTCCTTCACTATCGGCATCTTGGGCAGAAAAAAATCCCTTTTCTTCAGATTGTAACTCAAACAATAAATATTGAATTATATCATAAGAAGATTCTTTATAGAAATCATCTTTTGTTATTTTGTATGTTTTGGAATAAGCCAACAGTAACATAGCTTGGTCGTATAACATTTTTTCAAAATGAGGTACTAACCACATCTTATCGGTCGAATATCTATGGAAACCAAAACCAACATGGTCAAATATTCCTCCAAGCCTCATTTTATGTAATGAGAATATTACCATTTTTAATGCATCATAAGAACCATAGAATAAAGAATAATCCAACAAAAATAAATAGTTTTGCGGTGAAGGGAATTTGGGAGCGGTACCAAAACCACCGTAATTACTATCAAAACTATTAACTAAAGCAGCATATAAATTATTTATAATATCGGAATTAAAAGCAATGTTATCGTTTTTAACGTTTGTAAAATTAATAGAATTAGTTAGTGCTTCTACACTATCTTTAATTTTATCGGGTTCATTAATCCAAAACTCGTTAATTCTTTTTAATAGTGATAAAAAGCCTATTCTACCGTGTCTATCTTCGGGGGGAAAATAAGTATTTACAAAAAAAGGTTTCTGTTCATAATTCATAAAAACAGAAAGCGGCCAACCTCCGTTTCCATTAACCATTTGGCATACGTGCATGTAAATATTATCTATTTCGGGATATTCTTCTCTATCTACTTTTATAGAAATAAAATTTTCATTTAAAAAATCAGCAATAATTTCATTTTCAAAGGATTCGTGTGCCATTACATGACACCAATGACAAGTAGAATATCCAATAGAAAGAAATATGGGCTTGTTTTGTTGTTGTGCTAAATTAAAAGCTTCATCACCCCAGGCATACCAATTTACGGGATTGAAAGCGTGTTGTAATAAGTAAGGGCTTTTTTCTGTTATCAATTTATTAGGTTTTTTATCCATATTTTTCTCAACGGTTTTATTGAAATAACCCAAATAGTTAAAAATTTGTTCATTATTTTAGTGATAAAAAATTGACCTAAATGTAAATAAAATAAAAAATTAGCAATAATTAAAAAAAACTAAAAAAAACGGGCACAAAATACAAAAAGGGATGTTTAAGTCAGTAGTCAAATTTTTTGAATATTTTGGTATAAAATTTGTCAAATCTTGACATTTTGAACTCTATACTTTATTTTGTAAAGTTAATTTTAAATTTTAAGAGAAAAGATTGAATAAGTATTT
>DAINPX010000248.1:0-5150 GCA_036743235.1 Melioribacteraceae bacterium | reverse complement strand
TGGTGTATATGACATGAGCGGTAATGTTTACGAGTGGGTTAATGATATTTATGATAATATGTATTATGTTAATAGCCCGGTCGATAATCCCAAAGGAGCAGAAAAAGGGGATAATCGTGTAATTAGAGGCGGAGATATTGAAAGTAAAATTAAAACTTTTGATACCGAAAGAATACCTAAAAATGACGGTGATATATATGTACGAAAAAGTGCATCTTATTTATATTCATCGTATTATTTAGGGTTTAGAGTAGTATATGATAATCCAAAGTTAATAAATAAATCGGTTATACAAGAAAAAGAACTGGACCTTGATAACAAAATGGTATTTGTTTCGGGCAATATGACTTCTATGGGTTACTTAATTGGTGAGGAATCCGAAAAGCCATATCAACAGGTTTATGTAAATGAATTTTACATAGGAAAATATGAAGTTACTTATGGCGAATACTCCAAATTTGTGAAAAGTACAAATTACATAACACGAGCCGAGAAAGATAGTTTTAGTTACGTGCTTGACTAGGAAAATAAATGGGTAAAAATGAACGGAATAAACTGGAGACATGACGAACGAGGAAATTTAAGAACCGAAAATGATTATAACTATCCGGTTGTTCATATGGCTTGGGAAGATGCCGATGCTTATGCAAAATGGGCAGGCGGAAGGTTACCCACCGAAGCAGAATGGGAACATGCTGCTAAACCTTACATTAAAAGTAAATTTGCAGGAAGTTCTAATATTGATGAAGTTGGTTGGTACTCTAAAAACAGCAAAAAAGTTATGGAAGTAGGACAATTAAAACCGAACGAAAAAGAAATTTATGATATGACCGGTAATGTTTGGGAATGGTGCGATGGTGCTTGGTTTCAGTATTCGGACAAGCTTATTTATCCCGAACAATTACCAAAAGAAGGTGAAAAGAAAATTGTAAAAGGGGGATCGTTTTATAACCCCGATAATATTTGTTATAGAACCGTTAGAGGTGCAGATTTTGCCAAAAACAGTTACGGTTTTTACGGATTTAGAATTGCAAAAGATGTAAAAAAGAAAACAAAGTAATTAGATAAACAAATATTTGCAAGCGGCTGCTTTTTGCAGCCCCTTTTATTTGTTGCCGTAGTTATCCGGGGAAGTATCAAAAGCAGATTATTGCACATTAAAAATTTAAACACTTCCCCCTTACTTAATTTCTCTCTAAATCATATATAGGGGGAATTATATTATCGATAATTTAACAGGTTTAGAATATTATTGCCTATAGAACTATTGTAACCAATTATTTTACTAAGCACTAATGCACTGAATTATCATTTCTTTAGGGCTTAGAGAAGGGAGCGGGGGGATGAGTGCGTTGAAAAGTAATGTGGAATAATATACAGCTTTATCAGAATTACAATACCATAAAAATCGGATAAAAACGAGTTATGATATAGTCCGGTGAGACCATTTTAAGCGTATATCCCTAAATTTAAGTTTATTAATTTAATAATAATTTACCTTAATTATTGTTTTTATTAAGCCCCTAACTGATGAAAGGGTATTACTAAAAAATATTAATAAGGGTTATTTGATAAGGTTTACTAAATTACCACTAACTTTAGCTATTGGTAATTAGAGGCGCAATATAATCTATTTATATTGAGTAATTATTTCTGGCAATATGTTTAAATTATCAATAACAAAATCGGGTTTTAAGTTTCGTAAATATTCCTCTTCTCTGTAACCGTAAGTAACCGCACAAGTACGTGCATTGGCATTTTGTCCGCACATTACATCCATTTCGGTATCGCCTATCATTAAAATATTTTTTACATTAATGTTTAATTTTTCAGATATATTAAATATTCCGTCCGGTTCGGGTTTTATTTTTAAATGTGGGCTTCTTCCTAAAATAATAGAAAAATATTTATCAATATTAAAATGTTTTAATATTAACTCTGCTTGCTCCTGCGATTTTGTTGTTAATAAATTTATTGATACATCCTTATCATACAATGCTTGAAGAGTACTATATAAATTTGGATAAGGAGTTGAATATTTAATATAATCGAAATATATCTTCTTATATACATCAATAAAATATTCAATATCCTTAACAATTATTCCCATTTGTTCAAAAATATCTTTAAAGTGCAATCCAATTTTTGTATTAAATATTTTCTCGTCAACATCGTAATTAATATTCAGTTTTTCCATTGTTTTGATAGTGGCAATATAAATGTTTTTATGCGAACTTATTAATGTACCGTCTAAATCAAAAATAACCGCTTTTATATTATTGCTCATTAAAAATCCTTTTTGCATATTCACTTAATATTACCGCACTTGCGGTACTAACGTTTAACGATTCCGCATTACCAAATTTGGGAATAGTAATTACTCCGTTAACGGCATTTAATAATTCTTTGCTTGGTCCGTTTGCTTCGTTGCTGAAAATAATTATTCCTTTTGGGGGAAAGTTAAACTTATATATGTTGGTGCCATTTAAATCTGTTGCAAAACTTAAATATCCTTTGTTTTTTTGCTTAACAATAATATCAATTAAATTTACGTCTTCAACAAAGTTAATTCTAAAAATCGAGCCCATGCTGCTACGAATAGTTTTAGGATTAAAAATTTCTGCACACCCCTCGCTTAAATACACTGACGTTATTCCAAACCAATCGCAAGAGCGTAAAATTGTTCCCACATTACCCGGGTCGTTAATATTATCCAGTGCAATTATTAAGTTATTATTATCTATTTTAATATCTTCGCGTTTGTTGAATACTGCAAAAATCCCTTGCGGTGTTTCGGTATCGCTAAGTCGTTTAACATCTTCCGGTTCAATTTTTTCAATAATAGACCTTTGTTTAACAAACTCCACAAATTCTTTATTATTTATGTAAAACTCTTCGGTAATAATAACAATTTCGCATTCGTAATTGCTTGTTAAACCTTCATATACAAGTTTTTTACCTTCAATAATAAACTTATTTTCAAGTTTTCTATATTTTTTATGTAATAGTGAAGAGTAATACTTTAATAGTCTATTAGATAGCATAAATATATTTTATTGTTTTTACAAAAATAACATTTTTACTAATAATATGGCAGAAATAATAAAAAGACAATTTATCTTATTTAATAATACTTGACAGTCCTATTTTTTTATGTTAAATTTAGCTTACAAAAAAAAGAACAATTGTCCGTTTTACGGCTGAATAGTAGTAAAAGGGATATTACATAAAGTTTTAGCAACAAAGTCCTTAGATAGAGGAAATATCTAATATCAAGGGACGGAGTAAAAAGTTTGGATAATCTCCGTCCCTTGCAATTTAAAAGACGGAGATTTTTTTTATGGAAACAAAATACCAAACTCTTACCATCACAATTTACGATAGAGACCTTTCTTACAAATCAGTTAGCGAGTTATTACACAATTACGCAGATAAAATTGTATTGCGAACCGGTTACCCAATACCAGATAAAAACGCTGCAATAATTTTTATTATTTTACAAATGACAAATGACGAGTTGGGTGCTTTAAGCGGACGCCTTGGTTTAATAAAATCGGTTAAAGTAAAAGCAACAACATTAAATTTATAACAAAAATAGAGGAATAAAATGAAAAGAGTATTAATAACATTTATATTCGTTATTCTTTGTGCTATTGTTGTAAAAGCACAAAGCGGAATAATAAAAGGAATGGTTGTTAACGCCGATACCAAAACCGGATTGGCGAATGTTAATATTACTGTTTCGGTAAATAAATATTCAACAATTACCAACTATAAAGGCAGCTTTTCTATCGGTAACATAGAAAGCGGAAATTATACATTAACCTTTAGTATGGTTGGGTTTAAATCGGTAACTAAAGAAGTAGCTGTTGCAACATCAATTGTTGATATGGGAAGTATTGAATTATACCCTGTTCCCGTTAACCTTGGCGAAATTACCGTAAGCAGTACAAAATTTGATAAACAATTAAAAGATGTTTCCATTCCTATGGTTGTTTTAACAAATGATGACTTTAAAACTAAAAATACTACAACATTGGTTGAATTGCTTAAAAATGAACCGGGCTTAAATTTAGGCAGAGACGGTATATGGGGAACAAGGTTAAATATACGTGGATTTAGTAAAGAAGCGGTTGTTACTTTAATAGACGGAAACAGAGTTGAAACCGCTAATAATATTGCGGCATCTTTATCTTTGGTTGATCCTTCGGCAATAGAACGTGTAGAAGTAATAAAAGGTTCGGCATCTTCTTTATACGGTACGGGGGCAGTTGGAGGAGTAATAAATATAATAACAAATAAGAACTTATTTGCCGGTGATTTTAATTACGGTGGCAGTTATAACAGCGGATATAACAGCGTTAATAAAAGTATTTCAAATACTCTTTCTTTAAATGCAGGTTCTTACAATTGGTTTGCAAAAGTTACAGGTACTTACCGTAATGCAAAAGATACCGAAACACCGATGGGTACATTAAAAGACAGTAGATTTAAAGATAATTCAATTTTTGCAACTATTGGTTTTAGACCATTCGATAATCACGAATTTATATTAGATTACCAGTTGTTTAATGCTAAAGATGTTGGAATTCCGGGGGGTGCTTCGTTACCAAGCACGGCTAGTGCACGTTACCCTGATGAAAAACGAGAGCTGTATAGTTTTGATTATAAAGCTTACAACTTACTTAATAATTTGGCAACTTTGGAATTTAAAGTCTTTTATCAATTTATTGCCCGTAATGTAGAAGTAATTCCAAATGCAACAACTATTATGAATCCGAGAGCAGACCATTACACTACAGGTGCATTATTACAATCTAATTGGATTTTTGGAGACAACCATTTAGTTATAGGAATAGATGCTTGGCAAAGAAGATACCAGGGGAGCAGAGAAAGATATTTATCTAATGTAAAACGTACAATTTACGATAAACCGATACCCGATTCAAAATACCGTAGCATTGGAGTATTTGCACAAGACGAATTTAAAGCATTAGATGACAATTTAACCTTAACAATTGGCGGAAGAATAGACCAGATAAACGTAACAAATGATGCAGTTAGTAATCCTATTTATATGATAAATAACGGCAACTATAATTATAATCCTCCAAAAACTCCGGGTGCTTCTTTTGTGGAAGGAGATAAGT
>DAINPX010000247.1:0-5187 GCA_036743235.1 Melioribacteraceae bacterium | reverse complement strand
TCCAATTGCCTTTTCGTAAGCAACATCAACCGAAATTTTATTATCCATATAGGGTTTTATTGCATTATCGTTTATTTCACCCCAGGTAGGTGCCATTATAAAAAAAGTAACAAACATTGCAATACCTGCCAATAGTTGACTGGGAGGCATTTGCATTGTACCCAAAGCATTCCTTACAAAATGAAAAACAATAATAATCCTTAAATAAGCCGTAGTCATTATTAATATTGAAGGGGCAAGGGTTAAAATAGTTAACAGAAGAATGATTTGTAAAGATACCGATAAATCTTCGGGTTTATCTGATGTACCTATATCTATTCCAATTTTTGGTATAGGTACGGTCGGATTGCCGGCTTGGGCAAAATTAACATCCGTAAATACAAACAGAGCAATAAAGAAAAGAATTATCAAATTCTTATTCATGTTTAAGCCCCATATTTTTTTTAAGTATTTCCATAAAGTTAGAAGTATTTATTCCCGTCATTTTTTGTTCGGTAACTTCCAAATTTTCTATTTCGTCAATAACATTAATAGAATTTTCCGAAACACCCAAAACATAATTTTTATCTTGTATTCTTACAACACAAATATACTTTTTTGGTAAAATGGCATGCAATCCCAATACTTTTATTTTTAGTCCCGTAGAAGACGCGTTATCATATTTATAAAGATATTTTTTCATTAAGTATAATAAACCGTACATAATTACGGTTAGTACACCTAAAATAAATAATATGTAAAGAATATTCCAAAACATTATGCTATACCTTTTAATCTATCTTCTGTAGCAATTAGGTTGGTAATACGAATTCCAAAATGTTTATCTATAACAACTACTTCGCCTTCTGCAATTTTTTTATTGTTAATAAAAACATCTACAGGTTCGCTTGCAAGTTTTTCCAACTCAATTACATATCCTCGCTCAAGTTCAAGAATATCTTTAATTTGCATTTTAGTTCTACCAAGCTCGATATAAACATTAAGTTGTAAATCCTTTAAAAAATCGAGTTTGCTATCAGATTTAAAACCTTTTTTGGTAGATTCGTCAAATTCGGGAAAATCCGCCAAACTGCCAACTACTTCGTCATCTTCCATTCCGTTTAACATATCATCTATTGCCATGTTGTACCTCTAAATTTTTTATTTATCGCCTTTTTCGGCTTTTCTTGAAATTTTTACCGCTTTATGATTATTAACAAACCCGCTTGTACCGTAAAATAAAATTCTATTTCCTATTTTTACCTTTACTTCTTCACCAACCCGCTTATTCATTATTATTATATCTCCTTTATCCAAATTAAGTAACTGATCAAAAGATATAGCAGCTTTGCCAAATTCCACTTCAACCATCAACTCTGTTTGATTTAAGTGATTTACTAAAAGATTTTTTGCAGTGGTACCGCTATATTTTAAGGGTCGTATTGTAGAAAGATTTTGACTTGATAATTTAGATAAAATTGTATCGAAGGCAAAGGTTGCAAAACAAATATTCATTAAATATGATTGCTCACCAATAAACAATTCAAAAGTTATTAATAAAACACTCTCGCTTTGTGAAGTAATTTGTGCGAAATCAATATCGGGTTCAAATCTATCCAACGAAAAGTCAAAATCATCAATTATTTGCCATGCTTTGCGTAAATCTTGCATTATTCTTTCTACCGTAACGCTTAAAACTTTTTGTTCGATAGGAGTAATTACTTTAGACTGCTTACTTCCTATACCGTTACCGCCAAGTAATCTATCAACAAGCGATAAAGCCAATTCAGGGCTAAATTCCAATATAGCTTTAATATCCGTATTTCTAATTTCAAACGTAAATAAACAAGCAGGGTTTGATACAGATAAAACATATTCAGAGTAGTAAATCTGGTCAACCGAAATAACATTAATGTTAATTATAGTTTGCAATTTAGACATTAAGAAAGAACTGAACGACTCTGCAAAGTTTTCATGTATGTTTCTTAATGTACGCAATTGGTTTTTTGATATACGGTTTGGCAACCTAAAATCAAAAGGAACTACTTCTTTATCGGGACCTTTCGCTTCTGCCGGCTCTGTTGTGCCGGTCTTCATATTATTTAGAAGTTGGTCAATCTCTTGTTGTGAAAGTACTTCTGCCATGTTAATTTATCACATATTTATCAAAATAAATGTTTGTTACTTTTACCCCTCTAAACGTTTCGTCAATTTTTGTAATCAACTCAGTCTTCAACCCCTCTTTTGTACCAATATCACCCAATTCTTGTAATGTTTTTGCAGAAAGTATTGTAATAATCATATCTTTTAGAATAACATTTTTTGCTTCCAAAACTTTTAGATTCTCTTCACTCGGTACATCTATACCAAGCGATACCAACAATATCCGCTGCCCGGATGTACCCGCCGGATTTACTATCAAATCTTCAACCTTAAAAATATGATTACCTTCAGGTTCTTTTTTTTCTTGCAAATCTGCATCTAACGAATCAGCTTCCGATTTAGAAACCAAGCCTTGCTGCTCCACAATTTTTGTTAATAATATGTTGGCGGTTACATAATAAACAGCCAATAATTGAATTATAAATAACGGAAGTCCGATTATTAGAACTTTAGGATTAAATCCTTTCTTTCCGCCTTGTTCGTCAGCCATGTTTTTTCCATTTTTTTTATTAATATACAATTGATATGCCAAATTTACTAATTGCAACTTTAAAATTAAAGTTAAGAACATAAGTTTTTGGAAATTAACTAAATATTGCTTATAGAAATCACCTTTTACAAAAAATATAAGCGTAAACAAGTAATTATTTGGTTTTATTAATTATAACCTGTTAAACCTAATTGTCTCCTGCCTGTTTATCTATACCAAAAATTAAGTGTAATGTAATTGGACTGCATAATAATTATTTTTTGCCTATTTTCTTGTAATTATTGTCGTGATAAAGTTGTTTATTATTCCACATTACTCTTTTGATAAGCTCATTCCCAATCAAGGCTGTATCAAAACAACAATTAAGGAGAATTATTATTAGATTAGTAAACTATAAAATTAGAATGTACACTTAAAATATTCTCCAACCACTATTTAAAAATAGTGTAATTTAAAATGAGAAAAATATAATAACTATTAAAAATAAGTGTTTTATCAATTACCACTATCTTTAGATAGTTGCAATAAAACCCTATAATAAAACGGGGAATATTAAATTGGTATATTTGTGCAAGCAAGTATGTAAAATAGCTTAAAAATAACTTTTGATACAGCCCCGTAACGTAATGCGTTAGATTGACGTATAATATTGTACTATAGATAATTGTTTATTTTATTAAGTAAAATTTCAACGATATAATTCCCCTTCTTTAGAAACCGGAGTGTGGTATTTAGGGGGTGAGTGTTCAAATTTTTAATAAACAATTATCCGATTTATTACATTAAGTTAGGTGTGAATAGCACAATTTTTATGTTTGTTTACAACTATTAAAATAGTACCGAATATTAATTACGTAAACTTAGATATCCGTTTGATCTGTTATTAACAAGCTATCTAATTTTATTTAATTGGCTAATATTAAGCATTTGATTAAATATCTTCTATAAGAATAAAAAAAATAGCCGGTTATTTTTAATATAACCGGCTAAAATTTATTTATAATTTTTAATTAAAACTCTAAACTAACCCCTATTGAAGGAAGAATTCCGATTGAAGATTCTTCTCTAACTTTATTTTTTTCGTAATCCCACCGCATTGATGTTTGGTTTTTTCTATTATAAATATTTTGAACATCTATATATGTAATTAAAGCCGTACGTTCAAAATTCCATCTCCTTTCAACTCTAACATCTAAACTATGGTTAACAGGAAAATTATTTTTATTATAATTAGATAACAATTGTGTACCGTTCAATTCAAAAGGAGTATAAGGTGAACCGGTTGAAAGTCTAAACTTAATTCCCATTTGATAATTTTCATTAAATACATAACCTGCACTTAAATTTAATATCCATCTTTGGTCGTATGTACCCGGCGCCTTTAAGCCGTTAAGCGATGTATATTCGGTTTGGCTATATGTTAAGCTTAATAAGGCATAATGGGGTATTTCCGAAGCCTTCTTCTGGAAAGATAATTCAGCCCCGCGTGAGTATCCCTTGCCTTCGCTAACTAAAGGCTCAAGTCCGAATGAAGCAAAATTATCGTCACTACCTGCATATCCGGCACTGGTATTTGCTAAAACTAAATAAGGTCGCAGTACACTTGTAGGGTAATTTCTATAATTTTTATAAAATGCTTCTAACTTAACATTAATATCACTTCTTATCCGGTGCTCAAATCCAATTACATATTGTTCAACTTTTATAGCTTTTAAGTCTTTATTGGTTTTATCTCCAACTAACCAAATATAACTGGGAAATTGGTGATATAACCCTGAGCTAAAGCTAATATTAGTTATTTCGGAAATAGGATAAGAGACTGATAGACGAGGGCTAACATTAAAATTATTATTTATTTCGCTAAAATAATCGCCTCTTACCCCCAAATTAAATCTTAACTTATCAAACCAAATATTACTGTACTGTAAAAATGCGGCATATTTATTTAAATAACTATTCTCAACAATATTGTTAACAGGTAAAACATCGCCGAAAGTAGTAATAAAATTAGCAGGAAATAAAATATTAGTGTCAAATTTAATAAGCTTATAAGAAACCCCTAAATTAAGTTCGGCATTCCCTTTTATTTTGTATAATGTTTCAAGTTTTATTTCATTTTCGGCTTCAATTGATTTATTTAAGAAAATGGGATTAAATAATGTATCTTTTTGAAATGTATCATAATCAACAAAACTTCTACTTAAGCTAATAGTATAATAACCTTTACCAAATAACCTTCTATAAGATAAACCCGCCATGTATTGGTTTTGGTTTGATGCCAATATCCTGGAGTTATCTATAATATTATCGCGTGAATCGTTGTTAAATTTTACCCTATCAAATGCGGCAACAAACAAGAAAGTAAGTTTTTCATTTTTAGATAAGTCATTGGTATATTTAGTTAATACATCATAGTATTCGGGAACAAATCCAAAACCGGCAGCATTAAAAATAAAATCCAAGTAACTTCTTCTAACCGAAAATAAAATATTTGAATTTGAAGTAACGGGACTTTCTAAATTTAGCCCAAACTGCGTTGCCGATATTAAAGCCTT